>CAZBKJ010000023.1:0-7833 GCA_964492495.1 uncultured Pseudomonadales bacterium | reverse complement strand
AAGGAGTTGGAGCACAAGGGCATAACATACTGTGCATCTTGTGATGGGTTGTTATTCCAAGGTATGGATGTTGCAGTTATAGGAGGAGGTAATGCAGGCTTTGAGACAGCGGCTCAGCTACTTGCATACACAAAAAGTGTTACCCTATTTAACCGCGGAGAATCTTTCAGGGCAGATGAGATAACAGTTGAAAAAGTGCTGGCAAATCCTAAAATGACTGCCCTCAAGAACGTGGACTTGATATCAATTGAAGGAGATAAATTTGTGTCAGGTATAAAATACAAAGACATGGCCACAAACGAAGAAAAAACAATCTCTGTTCAAGGAATATTCGTAGAAATCGGCCAAATACCAAATACCGATATCGTAAAAGGATTCTTGAACTTAGATCAATACGGTAAAGTGATTACTGATCCAATGACACAGAGAACTTCTGCAAAAGGTGTTTGGGCTGCAGGAGACTGCACAGATGGACTTTACCACCAAAACAACATTGCTACTGGAGATGCAGTTAAAGCACTAGAGGATATCTATTTATATTTGCACGCAGGTAAATAATTCTTTACTTAATCTTTTTGTCGACATCGTCGATTTCTTTTTCGATGATGTTTTCGGCTGTAGACAAATCCCCTCTCAGCTTAGCGAGAAATGCTTGCTCGTGTATAGAAAGCGGCTCTCCAGCTCTTACTTTCTTTAAAATACCAATTTCATCTGCAACTTCCTGATCTGTAATTTTCATGGATTCTGAAGCAACTTCTTTTGCTTGCCCTACTTGTACATGTAGACTTCTTTTGTACTTCTTCCAGCCTCTGTAAAGAACTAATGCTATAGCGCACAACAATAATATTGCTACAAGTATAGGTATTATCGGCAATACCACTCTAAGTGCGATATTCATGAACTTTCCAAAAGCTCCTGGTAATACAGACACTGAATAACTCTCAGTCCAAACACTTTCTGCTCCATTGTCTAGTCGAGTTTTTGCAACAAAGTGATACTCACCAACTTTCCATGATGTTTTCATTGTAAAATCAAAAGTACCATTCTGATTTACCTTTACAACATTTTCATCGCTATTTCTATCACTAGACAACAGTTTACCTAACCAAGTTACGTTTTCCTTTTCGAATTCAAATATTACAGACGAATTTGGTATTGCGGTACCGTTGGCACGGAAAACTGTTCCTCCATCTAGCTCTTGGGTATATTTTTCAATTACTGGAGTACTAATACCATCATAAGTGAAATATGCGACGTTAACTATATTATTACCAGCAAAGTCGTTCGCTCTAACAACAAGTTGGTGCTGTCCTAATGCAAGTATGTCTGTACTATATAGTGAGTCATCACTTTCTTTTTTCCATACGACAGGCGCAGATGCGTCTATACTTATTTCAAAGTTTTCAATGCCTGAAGTTGCGTCATTTGCATCAAAGATAAAATGAGTAGATCCATCTTGTGGTTCTTTTTCAACTTTTGTTATCACAAAATCAGTAGGTCTAGTCTTGTCTATATTTATTTTAAAATGTGTCACTCCTCCCCAACCATATGCATTTCTGTGTCTAATATGAAAATACCATGTACCATCAGCAAGCGTTGTACTCGTATAAGAGGATACTAATCCTTTATCCTGTGTGGGTGTTGTTGTGGCATTTTTATCTAAAACAAAACTCACGGATGTTGCATCACTTGGAAGCTGCCACTCAAGCATGGGTTCTGATACAGAGTACCAATCTGAAGGGTCAGTGTGGGTTGGTGATGTCACTAATGGCGGTAAGGGCGCATTGGTGCCAGAAGTTGGCTGTGTCGTCACCACACCCCCTGTTTGACCTATTGTGACAACTGACTTAGGTAAAGTACCCGCTAGTACATTCGTACCCTCTCCATCATTTGCAAGAATTGAAGCTTGTGACAATTCAAATGTCGCAATACCCGAACCCTCAGCTCTCCATGTAACAGAGAATAATTTACCTCCTGTTCCACTGAATCCAGGATTCAAAACCAGACCCTCAAATCTAACAGCTCCAGCTTCATCGGATGGTTGTATTGTCCAAAAGTTAACAATAGTTCCATTTGTACTTACTGTTGGATTACCAAGCAAATTTGCTGGATAATATATTCTTCCTGAGAAAGCATTAATCGCTTGTGTGGAACTAGAGACCGATACGGTTAATGTGATTGTCTCTCCAGTGTCGATATTTGCAGTCGCTGGGCTGATGGAAAATGAAGCAGCGTCAGCACTTGCCGGCAACAAAAAAAGCGCGAGCAGAAACACGAAGCTTGCAACAAAAAAACATTTTAAATTAAGGGGCTTAAAATACATCTTATTCAATACGTCTATTGTACCTTTATTTTCTTAAATTTTCTAGGAAAATATATGAAAAACAAAGACAGAATACCGATTACAATCACTATTGGAATAATGAAAATAGATACAGGGAAAAACTGCTCACTATGCACCTGAGCAAGACGTACATTGCCAGAGTTATCTATCGCCTTAATTCTGATATATGATCGAAGCGATTGATCCTCCAACAAATATGGACTTTCAGCAATTTTCCAATCAGATCTACCCTCTTTGACTTCGAAGTGATTTATACCTGATTCTTTGTCTGTAGTTGAAAAAACTAAAAAGTATTTTCCATCGTAAATATATTCATTTGTAGATATTTCTGGATAGAATACTAAAGGTCTTTCAGTATCTACAATATCAGTTAAACCACTCCTACCATCTTTGGATACATTTATTTCAAATGGATACAGTGTTGTCTGATCTGCACTTCCCAAACCATCGTTTTTATACACTTGTCCTCTTGTAAAATAGAGTTCTGTCTTCGAAGGTTCACCAGACCTGAATTTGATAGAAAATATCTCGCCATTTAATCTTTCTTCGGTCAAAGGATTAATCGCTGTTTCAAAACCACCCGCCATGATACCTGAGAAAGTAACACTGGAGCCGTTTATCGTCGGTCGTTCAATCCATGACGTGATTATGGTACTACCATCATTTATGCCAACTATTTCTAGGGCTTCATCGTCATATACAAACTCACCCTCAATAGCATTAATTGAATTCCCTTCTGTATTTAAAATTACTTTAACCTCGAATTGAGTGTCTACCATAACTGGAAATTGTTGTTCAGAGGAAAAGAATACAGTTGAAGCTCTTACTGACAAAGGAAGCGTACACAAAGTACCGACAACTATAATTAGTAGATAAAACACATATTTAATTGTGTGAAATGTTTTTGCCATATTATCCAGTCCAATAGTAAGCAAGTATAGAAAAATCAACTAGAGAAATTATCCCATCATTTGATAAATCAAGTTCAATGGGTGCTCCTGCTCTTCCATACCAATATGCCAATATTGAAAAATCTATGATATTCACTTTGCAATCATTTGTAAAATCACCCTTTGCTGGGCATCCGGTATTCAAAACTGTCTCAGTACCCACAGTAAATCCGACAGTGTTTGAATATGATGTTATTTCTGGACCTAATGTTGAAAGAGACTTTGTTGTGTGAGAACCCAACTCTAGTACTGATGTATTAAATCTATACAGATATGCACCGTATTGATCAGAAAGTGTTGAGACAAAATATGGAACTAGTGAATTGACGTTGATTGTAACTTCAGCGTTTGGTGCACTTTCACCAAGTATTGTAATAGTTTCACCTTTCGAAACAACTGTTTTGTCGATAGTAATCGTAGGGGCAATATATATTCCAGAAATCGTTGTGGAAATATTGTTTGTTACAACAATAGGAAAAGTAAACAAGGTCGATCTTCGCTCTTCACTATCCTCTGCAACAACAGAAAAAGTGTATGACCCTGAAGGTAAGTCGGATATTGTAACAGTAAATTTTGCATCCAATCCTGAAATAGTTTGGGCAATTTCGACACCGTCTTGGAGTATTATAACTTCAGAAAACGGGTAAGCACGTCCGGAAAACGTGACAGAGGAATCACCATCATTCTGCCCACCACCTCCCCCCCCTCCACCCCCACCTACACCTCCTCCACCACCATCACCCACCGTGGCAGTAATAGTCACATCCTCAGTAACTGCACTCAAATCTCCTGGGGTAGAACCCAAGAGTGAGAGTGAGTAAAATAAAACAATGGAAGGTAAGATGTATGCGAGTGACCCGAGTAAATCACTATGGCTATACTTTTGGTGTGGAAGTTTCATTCATTTCTTGCTTTAATTCTTCCTTAAGTTCGGAACGAAGTGACTCCATAAGATTACGTCTATAGTGTCTTCTTCCTCGCTTGATAATTTCAAACAATATAAACAACGCAACAACAACTACAAGAATGAGGTGCCATGGGAATACAAAGAATCCAGCTTTTGCAGATGATGTCTGATCCTCGTTCTCTCCGTAAGCCAAAGAAATGTTTGCGGTGTAATATCCGAATGCAAAATTCTTCCATTCATGTGCCACCTTTTTGAAAAAGCTCAAATTTTCAATGTTTGCAACATCGCTCGTTCCTCTAGCAGATTGCCACACTGCCTCAAAACGTCGAGTTTGCGAAGGAAGCACGTTGCCTTGCACTGCGTTTGCAGGCACTTTTGCTCGAACGAATCCGAGCATGTGTCTGATTACTATATCACCATCTGGCTTGATTCTATCACCGCCAGAGTTTTGAAATCTGTAGTAGAAAGATACTGGAAGCGCTGTATAAAAATTCTTGTTGTCGATTGTGTCGTACTCTAGTATTCCACCTTTCTCGTCTACCTCTCCGTTGACGCGGAGCAACATCAACACGCCAGTCTTTGCACCAATCGCGATAGAACCTCCGTCGGAAAGTTCTGGGTTGTTTGTGCCCCAGAATACAGCTGCAAAATATCCACCAGCCTCTGCGTTTGCGGGAATCCTGATTGTAACTGGAATTATTTTACTTGTTCCAGGAGCAAGCGTAACCACACTATCTGTTTCCATCCATGTACCGAGCCCATCAACAGGATCAACGAAGCTCGGACTTCCTGTTTCACCTTGAGCCTCAAAGTTTGCATATGATGAGTAGAATGTTTCTTCTGTGTCCCTGTCGTTAATCAAAGTTATTTCACTTGTAACAACTGTACCAGCATCACCACTTAACTCTATACGCACTGGTGTAAGAGTAAGAGCATGTGCCTGCTTGGAGGCACCAAATGACATTGAGCAAACTAGCAACAAGATTGTGAAGATAAATGTCTTTTTTGACATAAAATAGTTTGATTAGACTAGAAGTTCCCCGTTGCTATCCAAGTAATATTTGTTGTATATGAACCAGCCTCTGTAAGACCCGCAACGTTTGCAATGTATTGAACATCAAATGTCTCTGTTGCAGTAGCAATTGTTTCAGATGCAACTGTAGTTGTTGTACCTGCTACAAAACTATAACTATTCGCTGTCGCCAAGTCGTAAGCTGACACGATTGTTGCGTTCCCTCCGTTATCATCTAGTCCTAAAGCAAACTGTTCAGATGCTGGTGTACCATCATCGTCTTCGGATATTGTTGCTACGTCTATAGTATTTCCACCACTAGTGAGAGTTGCACCGTTATATGTTATCGAGTATCCAGAAGCTGCGTTTGTGGCGAGTGTCATCTCGTGTGCACCTGAAGAATCAGCTGGGGCAGATGTAACTCCGTTTGTATCACCAGTTGCCCAAGAAGCTGATCCTGTTGTCAATGTTCCAAAACCAACTGTAGTGTCAGATATTGTAAAAGTAATTGTAGGATCAACTGTTGCAGTTATGTTAACTGAGTCATCTGCAATGATGTCGATAGCTGCAGTACCAGAATCACCGAACGATCCACCGATTGTAACTGAGTGTGCGTTTGCAGCAACACCATTAGATATCTGCTCACCACCAGTTACCCCTGATGTTGCATTTGTACCAATTTTGATACGAATACACCTAGCTGCTGTAACTGTTGCGGAAGCACCTCCAGATTCAAAAGTTATCACCTGACCAGAAGCAGAAGCATTGAACTGTGAAGAAGTTGCACCAGACGCAACTAGAGTTTCTTCTGTATATGAAGCTGTTGAACAAGTTCCAGAATCCCCTTCAGCGAAGTCCAAGTCTGTATCGTCAATAGATGAAACTCCTGTAAAGTCTGCATCGAAAGTCAGAGTGACTATACCTCCAGATGCGACTCCTGATGGTGTGACAAAATATATTGTATGGTTTGCAGCTGTTGAAGCTTGAAGTGTAGAAAGTGTGTCAGAGAAAGTTGTTACACTTGCAGCTAAAACTTTTTCAGAAAAGCCTGCGAAACTTCCAAAAAATATTGTGATAATGGCGATAAAACTTGTAATTTTCTTCATTTCTTTTTGGTGTATTTATAAGTTAATAATTTATAAGAATATTATACCACAATACAAAAGCCTTTGGACCTAAAAGTATCTGTGGATAATCAAAAAACTAAAAGTTCCCCGTTGCTATCCAAGTGATATCTGTCGAATAGGAACCAGCTTCAGTTACAGTAGATATATTTGCAATGTATTGAACATCAAATGTCTCTATTGCAGTTGGTGCTGTTTCAGATGCGACTGTTGTGGTAGTACTTGCGACAAATTTATAACTGTTTGTAGTAGCTAAATCATAGTCTGAAACTATGGTTACATTACTGCCGTTGTCGTCTAGCCCGATCGCGAACTGCTCTGAGGCAGGAGTTCCATCATCATCTTCAGATATAGTAGCTACGTCTATAGTATTTGCACCACTTGTGAGCGTTGCTCCGTTGTAAGTGATTGAATATCCAGAGGCTGCGTTTGTAGAAAGTGTCATTTGATGTGCACCTGATGTATCTCCTGGTAAAGAAGATGTACCAGTTGTGTCTCCAGTTGCCCATCTTGCACCAGCAGCGTCCAGTGTTCCGAAGCCTATAGTTGTATCATCTACAGCAAAAGATATAGCTGATTCAACTGTAGCACTCAAACTAACTGAATCATCAGCGATAATGTCGATAGAGGCTGTTCCTGAATCTGCAAAGTTTCCAGATATTGCGATTGAGTGTGCAGTTCCTGCACCTCCGTTCGTTATTTGGTTTGTACCAGCTACACCAGTGGAAGCGTTTGTACCGATCTTTACCCTAATACAATTACCCGCTGTAATATATCCAGATGTTGTTGGTGGATCAAAAAGAAGTGTTGTCGAATTGGTGGCTACACCATATGTAGAAGCTGCGTCCGTAGCAGCGAGAGTCTTTTCGTTCCATGTTCCCGGAGTGGAACAACTGGCATTAGTACTCTCGGCGAGATCCACATCTCCAAATGCAATAGCGTCTAGTGATGTGCCATTAAATCCTGTGAAAGTGAAAACTATGGCGTCATTGTTCGCTTCTACCCCAGTTGGTGTAATAAAAAGTATTTCATGGTTTGCAGCAGTTGCGGCTGTGAGTGTAGAAAGTGTGTCAGAGAAAGTAGTTACACTTGCAGCAAGAGCTGTATCACTAAATCCCACAAAGTTTGCAGTGATGACAGAGAGTATCATTATTGAAGTTGTGATTTTATTTATCATATATATGCTCTTTAAATATTATTTTTATTATAACATATCAAAATAATATTTTGCAAAAAACAAAACTAGAAATTACCCGTCATTATGTAGTTTAGATCTGTAGAATATGCCCCAGTTTCCGTTCCCGTTGCCATGTTTGCAATATATTGAACTGAGTAAGTTGAAGTGAATCCATCTCCCTGAGACTGTGTCGCAAATGTAGACGCACTTGACGTGCCATCATATCCATAACCCGAACCTGTGTAAGTGGCGTCAACTTCATCGTAGTAAGAAATACCTGCTACTGTAGCCTTGATTCCGAACTGTTCTGTTCCTGCGC
>CAZBKJ010000022.1:5617-23033 GCA_964492495.1 uncultured Pseudomonadales bacterium | reverse complement strand
CAGCTATCGTTCGATAAACGACAAACCTGCATCGTCTCTGACCCCTTGCCTCTGTCCTCTATTGGTTGTTGGATATTGAGCGTTGGGTGTTTCTCCCGTCCTGACCCCTTTCATGTTCCCTCTTGCCTCTTTTCCTTGGATCCATTACTCTGCTTATCAAGTATGGCTATTCACATCACCAAAGAAGTAAAAAATGAAAACTCCCTTTCATCGCTTACCTACACTCTACCAAAATCTCATTCCAAAAAAGAACCAGTAGTTGCTCTCTCACCAGAGAGTGATATCTCTAAAACGTCGCTTATCAAAAAAGATCTTTTGAAAACATTTGTGGTTGCACTACTACTCTGCACCGGCTTGGTCGTTGTGTACTTTCGATTCCCTTATTGAGTTGGTGAAAAAGAAAACGGCTTCCCTACTTTCAAGATACTTCGGTCTTTGCCATGAATAATACTTTTAGTAAGTGTCTGATTCGGTTCGATAACAATCGTTCCACCATCGGTGTCATTGACACTAAATTTTCCCAATGCTAATTGATCAGAAGTAATTGTGAATGGACGGTCTGGAGGATCACTTAAGTACACAACTCGTAGCGTATAGATATCATTTTCTTTCTCAACGGTCGTGAGTAGCGGTTGCAGTCCTGCAATTGATTCTGGTGTGAATGTATATGTTCGCTCTGAATCTGCGGATATTTTAGCCACAATTTGAATTCCATCAATCTGCGTGTCTTTCACCTTTGAGGTATTCATGGAAAAATCGACAGATGATCCTGTACTTGTCATGACTAGATCTGCTGTTGGACCACCTAGTACCCCTGGGAAACGGGCTTTGTTGAGTACCACAGCACCACCAAGGAGAATTGTGAATAAAAGTGCAGCAATACCTTGTTTGGCGAGAAGTATGTTCATATGTGAACTGTAAGACTACAACATATCTGGAAGTGAAATCAACCTCTTTTCCAAGATTCCTCTTTGTCATCCTGAGTGAAGCGAAGGATCCCTTTCGTTTCTAGTATCTCGTCCCTGCTATCTACTGATCTACACCAGAATCTTTCCATCTTTGAGTATGGTCACCCCATCAGCAATCACACTTGAGCCTTTTGGCTTCATATCTTTGACGATATCCATGTGAATCTGAGAAGTGTTGATCCCTTTGCACTCTTCATATGCTTGCCCGATTGCCATGTGAATTGTTCCTTGGATTTTCTCATCAAACAAAACATTGTTCATGTACTGTGTGATTCCAGGGTTAAGTCCTATGGCAAACTCTCCAAGCCTTCTTGCTCCTTCGTCTGTATCCAAGATTTGATGCAAGTATTTTTCATTTTCACTCGCAGTCGCTTTCACAATCTTTCCTTTTTCAAACCAAAACCGGATATCTCGGATAAATTTTCCGGAGCGAAGCAGAGGAAAGTTAAAGTACACATGACCTTCTACACTCGTATCAACTGGAGCAGTAAAGATCTCTCCTCCAGGCATATTCGCTTCTCCACAATCAGGGACAAACACACGTGCCTTTGCAGAGAGCTTCAAATCCGTCTCAATTCCTTTTACCTCAATGAGTTTTGCGTTGGTAAGCATCTTGGCAAGTTTTTGTAGTCGCTTTCCTTCTTTTTCCCAATCACGAAGAGTGGCGTTAAAGTAGAAATCTTCAAACGCATCTGTACTCATCATCGCATCCTGTGCGAGTCCATGCGTTGGAATGACTGTCAGAGTCCATGGTTTTTTCATGATGATCTCGCGCACTTTTTTTGAAGTCTTTTCTTTGAGTAAAAGCTTGGATGACTCTACATTGGCAAGCGAGCGCGAATTTTCTTGTGCAATAAGTGAGATTGTGTAGTCTGCCCAGTTTGCAATATGCTCTTCAATCAAGGCAGGATACTCCAACTGATGTGGTTGTGCATTGGAGTAGTAAAACGAACCGAGGCTATCGTCATGGATATCAAGGTATGGATGTGCGCCAATTTTCAAAGCTTCCTTATAGACTTCTTTCCCAAGTTGCAAAGAAGTCAGGCCGACACATCGTATCCAGACATGTTTTCCCTTTTTGATCTTCACACTATAGGTGGTCAAAAGCTGTGCAAGTTTTGCGTATCGCTGATCCATATAATTCTTTGTCATTCTGAGCGATCAAGCTATGCTTGATGGTCGAAGAATCCCTCTCTATGTAATTCGCAGTTCCATTTTTTCTAAAATGAGTCTGAAGTATACAACACGACTCCAGCTCCTTTTATTCTTCGACTACCCAAGTTGCCGTTGAGGCAACATGGAGTGGAGAAGCAAATCCTTGTCTTCCTGCCTGCCCACCGAAATAGCCAGATTTTCGATATGGCAGAATATGCCTATAAAGCGAAACATCTGGTATACAGGAGGGTCATTCCCATGCATATGGGAATCCAGCTATCGTTCTATAAACTATGACCTATCATCTATAAACTCGCATTGTCCCTGACCCCTTGCCCCTTGCCTCTTGCCTCTGACCTCTGCTATCTCCTCGTCCCTCGTACCTTGTCCCTGAAACCTGACCTCTGATACCTTGAACCTGCTATCTTTCACTCTCCCACCACTCCCGAAGCTTTTCTACAGCTCGAGCTCGGTGACTTATCTCGTTTTTCACTGTACTACCAAGTTCCGCCATCGATTGGTGATGTCCCGTGGGCACAAAGACTGGATCGTATCCAAATCCATTGTCTCCTCGAAGTTCTGTTGCAATAATTCCACTGACTTCTCCGCGAAATAGTTTCTTGACGTTTTGAGTTGGATCATACAAGGCGATGACCGCAACAAACCGTGCATTTCGATTCTCTTTTCCTTCAAGTTCTTTCAAGAGCTTGATACATCGATCTTTGTCAGATCCTTTGGCGTACCGCGCTGAATAGACTCCTGGTTTCCAACCAAGCGTTTCCACTTCTAAGCCTGAATCATCAGCTAGAGTTATATGTTTGGTCATATCTCCAATCGTTTTTGCTTTTAGCCAAGCATTCTCGTCGTACGTATGTCCTGTTTCCTCCACTTCAAGCTTTGCAAGTTGTACGTCGTCGAGCGTCAAAAGCTGTATGTCTTCCAAACGCAAAAGATGTGCAATTTCATGCACCTTCCCTTTGTTGTGTGAGGCAAAAACAATCTGTGTCATAGCTTTCCTTTCGTTGTATTGTCATTCTTGGTGTTCTAATCCACTAATCTCACTAATCTACTAATCCTACTAGTCTTCCCGTCCCTCGCTTCCATGTTACACTGAATATATATGGAAACATCCACTTCAACCACCGTAGAAAACAGTACATCACCGTCTTTTGAATCTGATTCAACTGCACCACAATCCCAAAGCATGGTGAAAGCACTAATCATACTGTTGGTCGCAGTTCTCCTAGCGTTTGGTGGATTCACACTCTACTCCATGCAGAGTCAAAAAACTGCAGTCGCCCCTACAATAGCACCTGAAATGTATTCACCTGGGAACATGGGGACGGAGCTCTCTGAGTCTCAGATCGTTCCTGATTCAAGCTCAACAGAAGGCTGGAAAATGTACATCAACTCATCTTCCCGATTCGCCCTACAACATCCAGGTACGTCAGTTCCAATAGAAAAATATCTCACAATCAAATCAGGAGAAGAGCTTTTTATCATCACAGACAAACTCAATTTTAATGCAACAAAATTGACTTCTTGTTCGACATCGCAGGAGAGTGTCTGTCTTATCCCTGGAAATGACTGGTACCAAACACAAGATATCCAACCGACTCAGTTAGGTGGAAGAGCGGCACAAAGCTTTTTTGTATCAGTGAGTGATATCAATGGTGGTACACAGGTACTGCACGTTGTGCAGACAACCGAATCCCCACGTATTGAGATTGCCTACGCAGTCGATGGCACTGGTTTAGAAGAACAGTTCCAAAAAATCCTTTCTACAGTGGAGTTCTCAGAGTAAAAAAACTATAAAAAAATACATATGGAAAATGAAACACAACCACAACAAGATTCAGCTCCAACCCCGATCTACCAACCCTCAGAAGACCTAGCGCCGGCAAGTAATCCATGGAAGATGGTAGCTTTTGTCTCCCTCGTTGTTTCAATTGGCCTTGTAGGTTTTATTGTCTTCTTTCTACAAAGTCAGAAGACAGTTGTGACCCCAACAATGCTACCAGCAACCATAGAACCACTCCCTTCCGAAACGCCAGTATCTGATTCGATGGAAGGATGGCAGACGCACACAAATACTGAGTACAATTTCAGCATTGATTATCCACCCAACTGGAAAGTAACCCAAAATTCTCTGCCTGATTTTAAGTCGACTGTTTTCCCAGGAAAGATGAAATACTATGTTGAGTTACAGGATAGTAACAACCTCACATCAATACAGATTTTGCCTGAAGGAGAAATTGATGCTGGAGTTGAAGATGCCACAGTTGGAATTGCAAATGTTGGAAAACTATCCACTACTACCTACTCATATACCAATGGTCTTGTAGTGTATACAAAGTTGAATAACACAAAACTTCCAGACTTTAAAATTCATGTGAAACCACAAAGTGAATTAACAGATCAAATCCTTTCCACATTTACATTTACAGACACAACATCTGCAAAAATCTCGCCTGCCAGAACAATAGCCTATGCCAAGATTCCAAATTGGAACACGACTTCATCACCCACAGGGTTTTCTTTCCAACATCCCACTTGGTATACAATGACCATGGAGAACAAGCTGAATGCATCAGGTTCGTGTGTAACTTCGCTTTCAAATAACGCAGGAGGGATACTCAGCGTGAGTCTGAGTTCATATACACCAGGAACTGATCTAAAAAAACTCATTACGGAGGAGAGTTCCTATACCTATAGATATGAAGATGTACTGATTCAAGGAAAAAAAAGCCTACTTGTTGAAAAAGGTCCAACTGGAGAATCTGGAACCGGAAACGTCGTGATTATTCCTGTGGGAAACATTCATTTGAGGGTATCCGCTGGTCCAGGAGAGTTTGAGGAGCTACTTAAAGGTCTTCAAATTCCCTCAACACTAGATCTTTCAAAATGTGAGTAAAACCTACCTTTTTCTGCTGTGAACTGCGCTCAGTGCGTTTGCGACAAAGCTTGCAGAGAAGGTACTTGCAAGCGCAACAAACTGATCCATCGACAGGACTATTCCAAGTGTGCAACTAATTGTTAGAAGACTTATATCTCTCAGTGCCAGGTTTGTATACGCTTCGCACAAGTCTGAAGGTTGTTGTTTTTCCGTGCTCATATCGAGAGCTAGTATAGCCTACACTTTCCCTTTTCCCTCAAATGCTAGAATTCATGTAGGGTTAGTCATTTTTATTGAAAATACTATATGAACAGATTCATGAATAAGGATACTTTCTATTCCATTGGAGGATACTTCATTGGACATACAATGCTCAGCAGTTTTTTTGCTCTGCAAAGTCATTATAGAGAACTTTCTACAGCGGCCTTCTGGTTTTTAGGATTGACCGAAGGTTTAGCACTCATCTCTGCGACCAATACAAAAGATAGAGATTATAGATTTGTAGTATGGTTATATATCTGCACACTAACAGGATTACTACTTGCCAGGCACTTTCGTATAAAGAATAAAAGAGATCTTCTCTTTGGAGTAATCTGTAAAAGTATGCTCATTTTCTTACTACTTTTTATACCGATGTCTTTCGCTATACTTGTTCTGTTTGCTGGATAATGTTCACCTCAATGACTACAAAACACGTACAGAAAGTACTACAAATTCTCGATCACACATACCCCACACTTCCCATGCACGAAGTACATGGCCACGATGCCTTTAGGATGCTTGTTGCCGTCATTTTGTCGCAACGCGCTCGTGATAGTGTGACGGTGCCCACAGCCGCCAAATTATTTGCAATAGCATCAACACCTAAAGAATTTGTAGACATGCCAGCAGAGGAAATCGAAGACCATATCCGAGTGATTGGTTTTTATACTGCAAAAGCCAAGGCAATTAAAAAACTTTCACAGATCCTGATTGAAAAATATGATGGAAAAGTACCATCAACAGAAGCCGAGCTACTTTCTCTTCCCATGGTAGGGAGAAAAACAGCCAATATTATTCTGACGACATTCTTTGACACGCCTCAGATTGCGGTCGATATTCATGTACACCGCATCACGAATCGACTTGGATGGGTAGAGACTCGTTTTTGTCATCCTCGAAGCCAAGTTGCCGATAAGGCGACATGGATGTCGGGGATCCAGTCTGGTGAAATGAAGCCTGATGACTCTGCTCTTGCAGTAATCCATACAGAAAAAGAACTCACAAAAATCATTCCAAAGGAGCTTCATTCCATTGTGAATCGCGTCTTTGTCGCGCACGGACAGACTATATGTCTTCCACGAAACCCCAAGTGTTCCATCTGTCCTGTTGAAAAATACTGCCTGAAAATTGGAGTAGCTTAAAAACAGTTTCACCTTTTTGTGAGTGTGTTCAACATCTTTCCTATTTCATCACAGAGATTTTTAGCCTCATCAAATTCTTCAGTGGATATATATTTCAGCTTATGAGAGATAATAAGTTGTGTTGTGACCTTTGCACATGATCCGTAGGCTATGTCCAAAAAATGTAATCTATCAGGGCGAGTGTGACGCTGATTGCCCTCAGCGATATTTGAAGCAATTGATACAGATGATCGTCGTATCTGATTAGCTAATCCAAACCATTCTCTTTTTGGGAAATTTTCCGTGATTTTATAGATTGTGAGTATTAATTCAGTAGACTTTTGCCAAACCGTCAATTTCTGATAATGCAACATATATCGTTGCGTACTAATCCACTAATCTTACTAGTCTCACTAATCTACTCATCCTGCTGATCTACTGGTCTCCTACTTCTCATCACCTAAAGTCACAACGACATTCGTTGCTTTGCTGTCAGTTTTGAGGGTAAAGGTAAAGTCAGACAACTGTTTTTGAATATCTTTTGCCAAGTCAGCAGATGCGGAGGCAGAGACGATAGTTCCGGCATTTGCTGCAGTTCCATTTCCCACAGTTCCCAGAGTGTATCCTTGTTTTTTGAGGATATCAGCACCTTTGGCAGCAAGACCGGCGACTTTTGTTCCATTCAAAACATCCACTTTGTATTTCTTCTTCAAAGCAGTGAGTTCGGCACTTGGTGATGCTGTTGCACTTCCACTTGCTGTTGGAGTTGGTGACAATACTGGTGTTGGATCGGATGTCGGTTGTGTGACAAGCGGGGTTGGACTTGATTCAGGCAGATTCAACGGAGACGAGAGCTTCTTTGCATAGATCATCAAAATCCCTGCAAGCAATATGATCAGCGCAATCACCACAAAAATAATTCCAATAATTTTCTTTTTCATGTCCCCTCCTTCGTGCATCTCTGCCATTTCCCCAATCGCTGCTTGTGGTAATGATCCATCAAAAGGAGGTTGCATTCCTACTGGTGCACCCGCATTTGGGACTGATGCTGGGGAAACATTCCCTGGCATTTGGACTGAAGGATTTGTCCCTCGTAAGTCTTGTTCAAAAAAGGCTGGAAGGACAGGATCGCCTGCTTGTTGCACTGGTGCCTGCACTGGAGGTGCTGCCATCGGCTGTGTTGGGGCTCCATACGATTGAGGAACTGGAATAGTTCCTGGAAAACTCTGCCCAGTTGGAATTTGCAGATTACTTTGATCAAAAGAAGGCAACTGCTGCTGTGGTTGCATCGCCGGCTGCTGCATTGGAGTATCAACACTGACGACGGTTGGTGGAGGAAGGACGCTTGATTGCTGATCTGCCGGTGGCATTGACTGGACGTCCTCAATCTCAACAACCATTGGTTTTCGTGGTGGTTGTGATGACGCTGGTTCATCAAATACATTGACTGGTGGAGGATCGTTTCTCATTTTTGTTTTCTTTGCCGTACTATGATGTGAGGTTTTGGACTTTACGGGACTCATAGAGAATAGAGTATGACATTTTGCAAGCCTTCGCAAGTTCAAATTTCATATTCTTTCTTATTTCTGAAACCTGAAATCTTCTCTTTGTGTGTCATCCTGAGCACTTCTGGTATTCCAGAAAGTCGAATGGATCCCTCTCTTCTGTCTGTTCTAATCCACTAATCTACTAGTCTTACTAATCCTCCGACCTCCTCTTATGTTATGCTAAATCTCTATGAAAGAGATCATCGCCATTTTATGTATTTTTACGATTGTAGGACTTGGAGTGGGCGCATTCTTTATCTCTCAGTCGATTATCAAAACCAATACACTTCCCACAACACTCGCCAAAGAAGGAGTGAAGCCACTTGAAATTATCCTTGATGACTGTAACTTCAAATACGCTGATGAATGCACGCCCACAACAGATAATGGAACACTTGAAAATCAATTTACACTAGAAATAGGACAAATCTTGCAGACACAATCCAATCCAAATATTCAGAGCTACACAGAGACTATCCCCGGAACCAACTCTCCTCTTCCTGTTGCCAACATTATCGCCAATGTATCGTACAACTCCCGAATCAACTATCGGACAATTCTCACCATGCTTGACCTGCGGGAACCATCTTTTTTCAACTCATCGCAAGTCACGCCAATTCAAGCTGTAAGTAGAGAAGAACAAACCTTTCATGCACAGCTCACAGGAATGACAACGGAGTTAAACCAACTCTACAATACAGAGTTTGCGGATCACTCTACAGAGATAGTGGCGCATGGAAAAACATACAAGTACGCGCCCGAGATCAATACGTCTTCACGCGCGCTCTATGCATATTTTGCTCTGCACACATCATCCATTATTGAATTTGAGCGAATGTCAGGAATAAATACTGGGATTGGGGTAAAAAGCTTCCCAAAGCTCTGGCAGACACTCTTTAGAGAAGATCCAGTGAGTAGTAGCCCTTACCATCTCCCCTTCCAACACTAATAAATTTCTGTCTTTTATTCTTCTTGTGTCATCCTGAGCACAGTCGAAGGATCCCTTTCTTCTGTCCGTTCTAATCCACTAATCTCACTAGTCTTACTAATCTACTGATCTTTCTCCTACGGACTCACTTCTTCCCACAGAATCAAAGGCACTCTCATACGATCTGGAGTATTTCGGACAAGGTCAGGTCGGTAGATAAAAAGTGCTGCTGGCAATGTATTATTGTCTGTGCTTCTAAAGTCTCTTTGCACTTGCACTCCACCGCATGCCGCAAATGTTCCCTCACCAATAAACTTCAGATCTGATGCGGGTGCAGGCAAACCTTGTATCTGGATTCGGCCATTTGCGATGTACATCCCTTCTACCTGACCTGGTGTAGTGCTTGTGCGCGTTGCAGTACCGACATTTGACCCTATGGTGATGTTGCCGGAGACAATGAAGGAGAGAAATGACTGTGTAGAGACATCAATAGTGCTGTTGATATTTAAATTTCCGTTGACAAAAATAACAATACTTCTATTTCCATTTAAGTTCCACGTATTTCCAATAGTGAGATTTCCTTGATGGAAAAATGCACTCTTTCCACCACTTGGATTTCCATTGGGAAGCGTTGCATTCGCTGGATTATTCCCCCCTGGTCCCACGACAAAATCCTCACTGGGATTCTGCCCGAGGCTATAGAGTCTATAAAAGTATTCATAGTTTTCTCGGCACGCTGGGACTTCTGTGAGACGAGCCAATCGTGAAGACCCTACAGGACCGACATTGTCTGTCTGTAATCCAACATTTCCACTCTTTAAGTCTGCATTGGCTGTTCTATTCATTACCAAACTTCCAGTTGGCAAGTCAGAGGTACGAGGGATGATGAGATACGGACTACACAGAGGTGCGACACAGCTGGTTGTTGGAATTAGATCCACAACACTGTTGCCTGCAGAGGCAAGAGCCCCGACATCTCCCCCAACCACTTGGTACCATGCACTCTGAGTCTGCGTGACAAAGAATCGGAAGTTATTTGCAGGAATACCGGGAATATTTTTTGTGACATATCGACATCCCGCTGGACATGTGCACGTATACGTCGCATCAGTTGGGGTAAAGGCGATTTCATAACCTACACCATCCGGAATTGCATTCACGGTATACGAGCCTGCAGCGTCCACTGTCCCAGTGCCTACAGAAGTTCCTGAGCTATTTCGGACATTCACTGTCCCACCACCTGTATAGGCTGTGGCAGTCGCGCTACTACACACCCCATTTGGCCCAACACCTTCAACCGCATCACCAGTGAGATTAAGTTGCACATTCGATGAAATTGGAGAGGTTGTTTGCCCTATGTAAAATGTCCAGTACGCAGACCACTGTCCATCTCGGATGGGTCTGTTATGATCAAGACATAAGTCATTAATACGACGTACTCTCCAGGTATAAAAAGTAATTCCAGTTTGAGGAACCAGACGATAATTTTCTTGCGTTACTCTTCTCGTCACACAGTTAATCCCTTGCGGACAAATTTCTACATCGTATCGGTCATATCGACTATTTGCCCAAGTAAGTACGACACTCTTTTCCGGATGAGGCACCCCGGGAGCTGAAACATCTTCACAGATTGGACTGTTTGGATTTGCCTCTCTTCTGCATCTGTTTTCAGTCGCAGAAACGGCTCGACAGATAAAGTCTTTTGCTACACCAAAATTAATCGGGACGGTTGTGCGTGTGTATTGTGGGTTTGGTGGATTCGGGGCGTTTAATGTTATGGACTGAGCAGGATCAAGAACGCCGTTCACAAAAATGTCCATTCGGCTATTGTTTGGCTGCGTAGCAGAAATAATACCTATAGAAGCAGCAGTCGTTGGGAACCAAAAGAACGCTCCATCATTTAGGGTACTAACCGCATTACCTCCCATAAATTGTGCATTGGTGAGGATGTTAAAATCAGGATAGTAGCGAAACCGAGAATTGTCCTCTTGATAGGTGTTCACGCCCACTGTCGCAGCATCAACAACCATTCGATTATATGTAGCAGGCGCACCGAGTTCATTGTGTCTTCCCATTACCCAGTTCGCACCACAATCGACACTATCAGTACAGGACTGATTACAGGTAGGAAGTAAAGTGATTGGAGTTATTCCCGTAGGGTCATTTGGAGGTAATCGTAGTGTTGGAGGGCCAGGGATAGCGTCTCGTTGTGTCACAGGACAGGTAAAGTTTGCGTTATTGCAAATGTATGCTTGTCCACATGCATCTGCTCCTCCGACTCCACACCACTTCTCAATAATTTCAGGTGAAGTGCAGTCCCCACACCGATATTGAGAGTTCCCTGGATATTGATTACACGTGAGTCCACCACAACACCCCGTGTCTGCCCATCCAGAGCACACACTATTTTCTACGCCACACCCACCACCACCACTATTATATGTACAGCAGAGATCTCCTGGGTTCGTACACGAACCAGACGCTGATTGTGCACCTGCACGTGCTCCGCAGTCTCCAGATCCTCCAACACAAAATCCACTACAGCTTCCTGCGGCTGGAGGTGGTTCATCCACATCAGGATCACTTGCTGCACCACAGTGAGGTAGTGAACATGGACTCATCCACCAACATCCATTTCCTACTCTGCCACATTTTCCTATGTCATTCGAGCTGCAGACACCAAATTGTGCCTGACAAGTTGGATTGCCATTGACAGGACAGGTCGCAGTTCCAACACCATCTGTCGATGCAAAACAGCCAGAGATAGGATCACCTCCACATTTATAGCGATCAACACGTACCGATGGATTACATACCTGGGCATGAACCTTTTGAAACGAAAACATGAAGAAAAAGAAGGCGAAGAATCCTGCTATGATCAGAAGATAAGTACTTTTTCTTTTCATATCTATTGATCTGACGTATCTATAGGTTGCATTCCTGTAATCCAAACTTCATCCGACGAGATGAGTGGGGAGTTATTTGCAGAAAAAGAAAGGATTTTCTCCGATATTCCATCTGCATCAAATTGCTTTGTGCCAAAGCCAGTTAAGGCCTTCTCACATTCTGCTGAGTTTAACACCTTCGCATACGTTTCCGGATTGGCACATATTTTAGAAAAAGTTTCCGGTGTTAGTTTCGTGTTAGGTAAAGCAAAAACTCCCGATACTGTATAGAGACCCCCAGTAATATACTTTTCCTGAACATTTTCTAACGGAACTGGAGTAGTAAAATCAATAAAGAGTGGAAGTGCGGATTCAAGTTCTATGCGAAAATTCTTTTTTTGGTAGGTAAATTCGACTTGGAAACGAGCCGTCTTTCGAAGTAATGTGGGCGGGCTCACAGAAAGAAGTCGAACAGGGTTTAAAACAATAGTGCCTAGAGTACTTCCCTCTACTACTGATGTTCCCTTTGTCACGATTTGTGCTTCCCATAAAGCTTTATCTGTTGTTTGCTTTTGTTGTGTTGAATTTTGGGTTACATTTTTTGGAAGCTCAGCGGTTTTTTTATTTTTGAATATAAACAGATAAGCCAAAAGAGCTACTGCTAAAAAAAATAAAAGAACTACCAATAATTTGAGTGTAAAAGATAATCTACTCATACATAGATTATCCTATCGCATGGGACGATAAAAAAAAACCAGGGATCACAAATTCTTGAGGAGAAAAACTCACTACATGTCTTCTATTGAATAGACTGTAACTATTCCTGTTAAATCTACGGTTGGAATGCCATCAGTTCCTGCAACAGAAGATCCAAGCAGTGATTCCAAAGCAGTCTTCGTAGGAAGTAAGGACTCTGGAATTAATGTATCTCTGATAGCGTCACACATAACTGTATTGTTATTGTCGAAAGCAGGACAGAAAGTATTGTTTATAACATCACTCGTATCACCCGGTTTTTCTCTGGTAACAATAGCAACACGAATTCTTCGATATAGTACCTTTGTAACTGGATCATTTGCAAAATCTTCTAGAGAGGAAATTCCACTAAAGCCCTTAAAAAAATATGGGGAGACTGGTAGAATTACTTCTATAATTGTATTATTATAGTTTACCCGAACGGTAATTTGGTTCCCTGCAGGATCTATTTCTGAAAGATATCCTGGGCTAAGAGAATAATTTCCAAGATAGGGTCTGAATGCCTCTGTATTTAATTCCAAAATACCCATGCGCTCAGAGTGAAGCAAGGCTTCATTCACTCTCGCTTCATTTTCAGGTGTAAGTATCTGAACTACTCCCTCTGGAGCTGGTTCTGTTTCACTCGCGTTAGGAGTAATAGTACTTTGACCCTCTCCAGTTATACTCTCAGGGGTGGGTGGATCAGCTTCAAAAGTAGGTGGCGCATCAGCTGGCACAGTTTGGCCTACTTCAGTAGGTTGCATTAACTCAGATCCATTTGGAGTGCGAGTAGAACTTATTTGTGAAGTGTTGACTCCAGCAATTTCTTCACCTTGAATTGGATCAAGATCAGGTTCTACAAAGGCACCAAAAACCCATCCGGTAACTCCATCTGCCTCAATATGAAACCAAGTGTCTTCATCTGTATTAAATATTCCAAAAGCATGACCTTTAGTCTGGTTTGGAAGCTTTCCAACGATTTCAGAATCAGTTCCAGGGCCACTTCTAAAGTTTACATCTATATCAGAGCGGATCTGAATATACATATCAATCTCTTCTTCCCCTTCAATCACTTCATTTGCTCCTGTTTGATCCAATGATTTTCCGACCGTCAGGATAATTTCACCGTTCTCTCTCTTGATAACTTCGCTATCGTGATGAATTTGTTCTGAAATAATTGGATTTGTAGAGCTTGTCCGAAGAGCGTTTTGTATTTCACTTGCAGTCACCGGTTGCTCACCACGAGCAGCTGCCAAGCTGGTAATACCACTGAAGACCAATAGAGATTTTAAGAGTCGACGAGGCGTTATGAACGAATCCTTTTTTTCAGGAACTTTGGAAGAATTATGAGATTCTAGGACATCTTGATCTTGAATCATTTGATCAAATAATACCAGATCTTCTTTACTTTTCATATCTTATAATGTCACTTTTTGAGGGGCAAAGGGTATCTGCACTCTTAACTTTACATCCTCTTATATATTACTATAAGCCTTTTCATAAACTAAAAAAAGAACCGCGTTATGCGGTCTGATTCAAACAGAAACTTCTTAATTTAAGATCAAACAATAGAAACGATCTCGAAAGAAAAGTCCCAATTTGCTTCATTAAAGATATAGTATATCCCCTATTGTCAAGGAAATCAATTATACTCAAGAAGAAGAGTGTTTTTTTTGTCTCGCTAAAGTTTGAAGATTCATCCACTTTTTCTATTTGTCATTCCCATGAATATGGGAATCCATGCATTGTTTCAAGTTCTAATCTACTAGTCCTACTAATCCCACTAGTCGTACTAATCTATTGCTTTCACTCTATAAACTATAAACTTGCTATCTTCTGACCTCTTGCCCCTGACCTCTGAAACCTGCCTCTTCCTACGGAGCCACTTCTTGCCAATTCATGTGCGTTGTTTTCATTCGATTTGGAACATTCAAAATTAAGTCAGGTCGGTAGATAAAGACTGTTGCAGGATTGACGTTATCCGCTGGGGTTCCACCATTACTAAAGTTTCGTGGGAACACCATATCTTGGCAGGCAACAAACGTGCCTTCCCCAACAAACTTGTGTTCAGTCCCAGCAGGCCCGACAGATTTCACTTCAAAAGTCCCATTGGCGATATAGACTCCTTGTACTTGTCCATCAGTGATACTGGTTTTCACATCAGTTCCCACATTTTCACCGACGATGATGTTCCCAGAAACGATAAATGCGAGGAATCCTCCTTCTTGCACCTTAATATCATTTTCAATCCGCAGATTCCCATCAATGAAGATCACAATGGATTCGCCAAGTGAGACTGACCATGGAGTCGTGATCGTGAAATCAACTGGCCCTTCATAAAAGTAGGCAGATCGTCCATCAAGTGGAAGCGTTCCTGGGTTTGGTTTGGTCGCATTCTGTGGCGAGGCAAAGTCAGAGCGAGGCGACTGTCCCATACTATACAGTCGGTAGAAGTAGTCATAGTTTTCCCGGCATACAGGTGGGACAGGCAGTGGAGCTCGACGTCGAAAATTTTGCGGTCCAATAAACGGTGTTTGATTACCAGATGTTTGCGAAAGTGTCACGTATGCGTCTTTGGTGTGAATAAGAGCCCCGATACTAGTATCTCTTCCACCAAGGGTTGCCAAGAGATATGGACTACACAACGGCTCTCTACAAGTTTGAGAAATCGTATTGGAAATGGCGCGATCAAATCCTTTGTTCCCTGCGCCAACATCTCCTCCTCGGGTTTGAAACCATGCTGTCCCTGGCGTTGGTGGAGGTGGCGTTGGGGTTGCTGGCGGAGTTGGGGTGGGAGTTGGTGGCAAACTTGGCGTTGGTGTCGGCGTTGGAGTTGGAGGCAGTGGACATGCCCCGCCATTCACAGAGCGACACTGACCGTTCCCTGATGCTGGATTTGGATAGTGACAGGTATAGGCATTTGATCCTTCGTCGATATTAATTTGATAGTCCTGAAAGCTCAGAGCCGTTGATGAGGTGTTGAGGTTCAAGGTTGTATACAGCCGGTTATCGACATAGACCTCGACTCGGTTTGCTGCTCGGTTATTTTTGCCTGCCCGAAGAACAATATAGGGAGATGTCGTCGTGAACTGCACTTGTCCTCCTCTGTTGGGTCTCGCTGAGTACAACGCATATGTTCCACTCCCACCGGATCGTGTTTGCCAGCCAGCAGTTCCGGAGAGTGCTAGACGAGAGCTTCCATCTTCTATGCTTCCTCCAGCATCACGAACAGAATCGAGTGCAAAATCTCGCAAGTTGCTTGAGCTATCATTGGTGACGACCCGAACGGTTCGAGACCTGGTTGTCTGAGATCCGATCGAGATAGTCTGCACACTAGTGCCAGCTACCGGTGCATACAGATCCACATTTTGAACCAACTGACCATCAACCAGCACATTATATGAGCTCATGTTTGGCCCCGTACTCATCACTAGAGAAAGAGCACCTGCATTTGTCAAAAAGGTCGCAGCTGCCCCATTGGTTATGGTGGTACGCGCGTTTGAACCAGAATACTTTGAGTTTGAAGCTGAAGACCAGTGATCAGGTGAGTACACAAATCCACCTCCCATTTTTCCCCCACCGGCGTTTGATTCGCGTTTCACCCCATACTCATCGACATAGTCAAATTCAAGTCTCCTTCGATCATCTTTTCGTACGTTAACAATACGAACTTCATGCGCATTACAATCCAAAGCGCTATCACACTGTGCCTGACAGATATTGTAGTCAACCACAAAAGGGATCTCTGCTGTACAGGATGGTGTAGCCCCACCCATATCGACGTCAAAACTGATTTTTCCTCGGCCTGGATACACAGCTTTAACGACTGTTTCCCATGTGTCTCTATTACTACCAAAGTTTCGTGGACTTGCGGTCACACCATAGTCATAACTGACAGTGGCGCCGTTAAAAGAGCCTTGACCTCCTGCTGCAAGCTTGACTCGTTGCGTGGCATTTGGACCAGTTAAGCGGATCGACGTGAGTCTGTTTCCTGCCATATCTTTAAACTCTGCCTGACAAAAACCTGGACTACCCCCACCACTACATCCGTTTGCAACAGGGTGCGATCCAGAACAGGTCTGACATGTTGGATCTCCACCACAGTCATCACCTTCATTTTTGTAGTAGATGTCTGTTGAACACGCTCGACATTTTAGAGGATCGACAGGCAGAGCATTCCCTTGGGAATCAGTTCCTGGGTTTTCACAGCACGTTCTCCCCACTGCATATGTTGTCTGCACAGAGAGTGACGTAAATATTCCAAAAGAAATAATAAATGACAAAAGCAAACGCCTCATGAGTTTTAGTATGTCCAAATTTCGCTTCAGATGCAAGAAGTAGTGCTTAGCGGAAAATCCCCACAACATCTTTGATGGTTATGAGGAGTAAAAGTCCAAGCAAGAAAATAAAACCAACTGTATTGACGTTCTGCTCAATCTTTCCTCGAAGTTTCTTTGTGACCAGTTTCTCAATCAAGATAAAAAATGCTCTTCCACCATCAAGGGCTGGAATTGGGAGTACGTTCATGATTGCCAAGTTGATTGACAGTACAGCAGAGAAATTGAGGACCGCAAAGAACCCACCATCAAAGATACGTTGTTTTTGTACTTGGTGTGCAATCCCCACTGGACCGGAAACTTCTTGTGGGACAGTTCCCCGTGTCACTAAGTCACCAACCATCTTCCCAAGTGAACTCAAAATCAATCCTCCAAACTCTACCGAGCGCTTCACACCTTCTATACTTGCCCGAAATGGCATTTCATACCATGGATACCAAGTCACTCCATCATATTGAGGAGCAAGCTCTATTCCCAGTGGCCCTTGGGTTGTTGGGTCTGCAATCTCTTCAGGCGTACGGATCTTCACGGTTACTGATTGTTCTTCACCTTCTCGAACAAAGGAGATCGTTACCTGCTCTCC
>CAZBKJ010000022.1:0-5607 GCA_964492495.1 uncultured Pseudomonadales bacterium | reverse complement strand
TCCTCGATTCGCATTTATGTACGAGATGAGTTCATCGTTTGTTTCAAACGCTAGTTTTGCATCTTCTGCCGCTTTGATTGCAACAATTTCATCTCCGGACAAAAAGCCAGCCTGTTCTGCTGGACTTCCACTTGCTACTCCAGAGAGCGTTGGAACAAACAGCACTTGTTTAGGAAAACCTAAGAACGAAAAGAGAATCGTAAATGCGAGTATCCCATACACAAAGTTTACCAATGGCCCCGCAAGAATAATGAGAAGTCGCTGCCCTGCTGGTTTTGCATAAAAAGGCTCAAGAAGAGAGTTTTCAGCGGCAAGAGGCAAGGTATCAGGTCGTGGTTGTTGACTTGTATGTTTTTTGGAATTGTTTGAAGTTTGTGTTTCTTCACTCCCATCTTCACCTTCCATCTTTACAAAGCCACCGATGGGAAGAAGATTGAGGGTAAATGGAATACCCTTCCAGGTAAACAATGTTTTGACCTTTGGTGGTAACCCAATACCAAACTCTTCAATCCGTACACGAAACTTTCGAGCCACACTAAAGTGACCCAGTTCGTGAATCACAACGAGGAAAGTTAACACGAGTAAAAAGAGTACAATTGCCATACAAATGATCAATACTGTTGATGTTTTTTCCGAATTTCCTCAGGAGTCTCCTGCCTTAGAAGAAGATGTTCTCTTTGAGATTGTAGCAGAATGTTACACCGAAAGTGAGCCAGAATACACAAAAATACCTACTTGCTGAGTACGAACAAGCATTACCTTCTGTTCTTCTCTGCACCAGGAATCCAGGTCAGATTTGGGAAGTCCGTTAGCGTAATTCCAATCAGTCTGTAGGGGCGCATCTGATCACTTATTACCCTAAAAATAAGCGAATCAAATTTAGGGTGTTTGCTCACAAATTGAAGGGTGTCTTCTTTGCGCACTACTGTCAGACCTGTACTTGAATAGTCTGAATTAAGATGTGTGTATCGCCCTGGTTGTACTGTCGCAACACTCTTTTCTGCAATTTCCAAATCTGCAAACGTACGAACCTTCTTCTCTGCCATAGTGTCCTCACTTTTCTACAATTCTTGTAATTCTTTTTCCTTATTCTTTGTCATCTCTTCAATTTCCGTGGTGAATTCTTCGGTGATTTTTTGTAGTTGTTCGAGATCCTTGGTAATCGCATCTTCACTAATTCCTGCTTGTCCTTTTTGGTTATCAATCTGCTTTTTATACTTTGTGCGCACGTCTCGAAGCATCTCAAGTCCAGCATGCTTCTTTTGTGATACAAGCTTGATGAGTTCTTGTCGTCTCTCGCCGGTAAGTTGAGGGATATTCAAACGAATTTGATCTCCATCAACGACTGGAGGAATATGCAAATCAGATGCAAGGAGTGCTTTTTCAATATCTTTGACCACTGACTTGTCCCAAGGCTTGACAAGGATTGACGACGAGTCTGGAGCAGTGATGCTTGCAAGCTCTAAAAGCTTCATTGATGATCCATACGCCTCTACTGCAATATTCTCAACGAGTGACGGTTTTGCTCGTCCCGTACGAATGGTTGAAAAATCACTCAGAACCGCGTTGAGGAGCTTTTGACCGTCTTGTTTCATGGATGAAAAATCAAACATAGTATTCCTTATCTCTTGGCGAATGTGCACCCATATTCTACAGTTTGCATGCAAAAGACGCAACTTATTTTCAAGGCAAAAAGTGGTAAGATACGTTCATGCTGAAAGCCGTCAAAAACCATATTCATGAATTCATCCAAAGTGCGACAGATCCAAGCGCGTATCCGGCATATTTGCAAAAATCACTGACAAGTTCGCTTCTCTATTTTTGTGCGACTGTGTTCTGGATAAGCATCTTATCACTTCTCTTCTGGCGTACTCTTGTGTTTCCAAAGTTCCTTGATTTTGCCTCAAAGGAAGCTGAGTATGCACTGTCCCAAGTGCCCGAATCGACCGTCTTCACTCTCAATGAGGGGAATTTACAAGTAGAAGGAGCAGAAGATCCTCTGGAAATTGAAAGTTCGATGGAGCTCCAAGACTCTGGCTATCCGACACTTCTTGCCAGTGTAGGAGAGAATCCGTCAAGAGCCATGTTTCAGTTTGACACCACAACCATTCGATTCACCGTACCACAAGATGACATGGATGAAACCCCGACACTGACCTACGAAGATCTCTTCCAAACAAAAAATGGATCAGTAACAAAACAGCAGCTCACAGACGCGGTTAATTCGTTCCTCAGAGAATCTCCATCCTTTGCCACGGCGCTGAGCATCATTTTGCTCCCGGTTGTGTGGATCGGCGTGGTTCTTGCATCCCTACTTACCCTTGCCTTCTTCACCTTTATTACACAGACACTTGCTTGGGTTGTGTTTGCCCCAATTGTGTACATAAAATGTTTTCAACTGGGTCTCTATGCGATGAGTGTGAGTCTAGTACTAGAGATGTTACACGTCTTTTTCTTTCCACAGATTGCATTTCCGTTTTTAACAATCTCGTTCTTTGGAATCCTGTTCTTAGTGTTTTTTACGATGAGGCAACGCAGGCACAAAGGAGCATAAAAACATATGGCTGACTTTAACAGTGTATTGTCCACGCTTACAACTGAATACAAAAAAGACACGGATCAAGATTTTCCGATCAACAAAATTCGTTTTTTGGTTGATTTTCTGTGGAATGGAGTGATCGAAAAAGCATTAAGTAACGAACAAAAAGCCAGCTTAAAACAGCTCATTGATCTACTCAATTCACTTGATGATCACAAACTCTCTCGGAACCGCGAGATGATCCAAAATCTCTCACCTCAGCTTGCTCCTCTCATGCAAGTCTATCCGTCACTTGGTCACTCATTTTCAATCATCTTTACGACGATCATCCCGTCGTATCAACGATACCTGACAAGTCTGGAAACGATGGTGAAAGACTCCCATCACTTTACAGAAGATGAAGTTTTGCTGTATTACGACATGACACTTGTTGATCACATCGTCTTGTCTCACATTTTTGAGTCAGAACAAGATGTCAATCTTATAGAGATGATCGAATGTATCAAGGTATTGATCATCATCAATGCTCTGACACACGACTACCTCCAAGATACACTTGGAAGATCCATTTCACTCTTTACCTTTCTTCAGCGTGGTGGACTTGCCAAAGAAAAATGTTTGGAGTTTTATACCGGCATCGTTGAACGTCTCATTACGAGTCTGAAAGAACAAGTCACCAACCCAAAGGCAATTGATACCGTCGTGTATCTGTCTGCGCAAATTACCCAATTGGCAACCCAAGCAGCAACAGAAGCCGGGAAACAAAAACCAACAGAGCAAAACGATCAAGAAGAACTAGAAAAGTTACAAAAACTCCTCTCAGAATCAGGAAACCCTACACCACAGGAGAATCCAGTTGTACCACCACCCGTACAGGAAGCAGTTTTCCCTCCACAAGAGACACAGCCTCAAGAGGTCATGCCAACCGAGACGACAGGAAATGGAACACAGAGTGCAAATTAAATTCCGACGCGGATAATTTGCTTGACGACAATATTTTCACCAAGCTTACCGGCAGTTTCTTTCACAAGATCGCCAATACTCTTTTTTGCATCACGAATGTAGGCTTGTTTCAAAAGCTCCTCAACAGATTCTGGATTCATGCTGGCTACCTGCATCGCAACCTCACGGGCGAGTGCTTGAAAATCAGGTGTTCTTGCCACAAAGTCTGTCTCACAAGTCAACGCAACGAGTCCTGCAACTTTTCCAGTTGTGTGTATATAGCTTCCGATATAGCCTTCAGCGGTTTCTCGATCTGCTTTTTTCTCAGCAGTTTTCATTGCTTTTTCTTGTAGCCACTTGCGAGCTGCTTTTTCATCACCGTCAGTTTCCTGCAAAGCGCGCTTCACATCCATGACTCCTGCGGCTGTTTCTTCGCGAAGTTTTTTGAGTAGATTCATGTCTATTGCCATAGTAAATTCCTTTCGTTCAACACACTACATTTCTGATTCTGCCTGCCCACCGAAATAGCCAGATTTTCGATGTGGCTGAATAAGCCTAGAAGCGAAGCATCTGGTATGCAGGCGGGTCATCCTCGAAGCCAAGTTGCCGATGAGGCAACATGGATATCGGGGATCCAGCTATCTTTTGTTCTAATCCCACTAATCCTACTAGTCGTACTAATCTCCTGATCTACTGATCTTACTAGTCCCTACTTACCCGCTACTGCATTCGCTGCACCTTTTTCTTCAGCTCCTTTGTGCAGTGCTTTTCCTTCTTTGAATGCTTTTGAAAGTTGAGCAATCAAAAGTTTGATACTGCCAACGGCATCATCATTTGCAGGGATAGCAACTTGTACAAGTCCAGGATCCGTATTACTGTCAGCGATCGCAATCACTGGAATGTCTTTGGCATTTGCTTCTTTAATAGCAACTAAATCAGTATTGATATCAGCCACCACAATCATATCAGGAATGGTCGTCAAATTATCAACTCCACCGAAGAATCGTTCGAGTCTCTCAATGTCTTTATCAAGCTGCACTTGTTCGTACTTTGTGTATTTGGAGAACTTTCCTTCAGCTTTATCCTTTTTCATTTGATTAAGCTTACGGATGGATTTTCCTACCTGTTCCCAGTTGGTCACAAGGCCTGCTGGCCAGCGAGTAACGGTGTAGTTTGCTCCTGCATCAATTGCATGCTCGCGAACAATGTCTTTTGCTTGACGTTTTGTTCCCACAAAGACGACTTTCTTTCCAGTTTTCCCAGCTTCAAAAAGCATTTGGCATGCTTCTTCAAGTTGAGCTGCAGTTTTTGCCAAATCAAAGATATGGACTCCATCTTTGAGCGCATAGATAAAGCGCCCCATTTTTGGATTCCAGCGTCGTGCCTGGTGGCCAAAGTGGCTTCCTGCTTCGAGTAATGTTTCTAGATCAATGGAAAAATCAGGTTGATTCGCCATATATTGATCTCCTTTCTGCCTCCCCACTTGCTCTATGTTGTAGATCAAGGAGATGCTACAAGTGGGTGTGTGATAAAAATACTAGAGGTAGTATATCACATCCGGACATCGGTAAAGAGCTGCGAACTCAAAGGACGTACCTCTGCATTTGCAAATTTCTCACGAATAGCTGTATACATATCTTCATCCAAGAGAGCACCTTGGGTAAATGCCTCCCAGAAATCTGGATCTAGATTTCTGGTTTTTTCATCAGTTTCCTTGAGAAGCTTAGTGTACTCTGCCAGTGTTTGGGTTTTTTTAAGAAGGGTAAGAATCGTCCCGGTTCTTCCAGAGTTTTGATCGATGATCATCTTTCTTTTGGATCTGACGTTCTGTACTACTTCACTGACTGTCCCTCCACCCCCATTGACGACATAGGTGTAGGACATCTGAGAGTTTGTACTGAGTTCTTCAATCGCTTTGGTGATTACTTCTTTTTCGTCCTTGGTCTTTACTTCGTTAAGTGCGGTGATTTTGCTTTCGATCTCGCTCTTAACTTCGGCAGAGACTTTATCGCCGTATTCTTTGAGAGATTTTTCGGCGGTGTAGATGAGTTGTTCGGCGTTGTTCTTGGTGTCGATGAGTTCTTTCTTCTTTGCGTCTTCGCTAGCGTGAGCCTCGGCATCTTTTT
>CAZBKJ010000021.1:11675-23919 GCA_964492495.1 uncultured Pseudomonadales bacterium | reverse complement strand
TCTGGGGTAAATCGTCCACCACCCAGGAGCGTATTGACCAATGGCCGACTGACAAGTGCCAAGGCAATAGCCGCAAGTGAGGTGATCCCCACAATCCGAAGACTTTCTTTGCGAACGAGTACTGAGAAGGTTTTGTAGTCTTCATGTGCAGCCAAGTGACTGAGTTTTGAGTACGAAGCGAGCGCAATCGCAATCCCAATCAAGCTCACCGGGACGCTTTGAAAGTTGTACGCAAAGTTATAGATCGTGACGCTTCCCTCTCCTACTTGCGAAGCCAGCATGATAAACCACCACAACATCGCTTGCCACAGTGCAATCTGTGCCATTTTTGGAAGCATAAGCAAAAGGGTCTCTTTTATTTCCCGTGAAAACTCTAGTTTGAGCGTGGGACGAAATCCATATCTCCACATCGCTTGTCCACGTATGAGCATGTGAAAAGCGGCTCCAAGTACGGTTCCTATGACCAGTCCATGAAGTCCCATGATCGGGACAAAGATCATGACTCCGATAATGATGCCAAGGTTATACAGAACCGGGGCAAGTCCATACCACAAAAAATCTTTGGTACTCAGGAGTGCATTCCCAAACGTGTTACTTAAGGTAAAAAAGAATGGGGCAAGTAAAAGATAGCGAGTGGTCGTGATGTACATTGCTTGTTGGTCTGGGGAAAAGCCAGGCACCAAATACGTGACAAAACGTGGAAGAAAGATAGCAAAGACGATTCCAAAGATACTTAAAAAAAGCAGTGTAAAACTCAAGACTTGGTTGGTATACACAAATGCTTTTTTCCGGTCTTTCTCATCAAGTGAGGTAAAGATCGGAACAAACGCTGCTGCGAGAGCTCCACTCACCAGTACCGCAAACAAAAAATCAGGGACGACAAATGATGCATTGTAGATATCCAGTTCTGATCCAGCACCAAGGGTGAAGGCAAATGTCTTGTCACGAACGAGACCAAAAAAGTAGCTGAGTGCTGAGGTAAAGGTAAGCGTGAGTGAGGTATGCAAAAACAAGTTTTTCCAGCCACCGGCATCCTCTTTTTTGCTGTGGAGCTTGTCATGGATTTTGCGGGTGTGGTGAACAATGTGATGATGCATGAAGGTACTGTAATCCTAACTTCCCAAGGGATTTTTGTCTATGATTCTCAGAGGACTTTTATCTTTTCAAAAATAATTATATAATATAGGATATGATTTCACATGAACTATACCCTTTAATGGTAGCTCCTGCCGAAGAACCAACTTGGACAGAAATTGATCTTTTGAATCCTCAACAAGTTGATTTTCGCCTACAACATCTTCTCGGAAGAGGCGTCGGAAACTACAAATTTGATCATGAACCGACGGATTCGCCAAAATATGAACGCATCTCTGGATCCAATAGTGAAGTATTTGAGCATCCAGATTCCACTTTCTTGGGAAAAGAACTTGCGACGAATGAAGTTTTGTTTTTCAAAGGTCTTCGAAAATCCTATAACAGACGCGGAAAACTAATCTCCCAGCAATGGCAACATCCGATTCGACAGGCATCTATCTTGATGCAACTTGATGATCCCACTATCGTACCCTTTCATGATCTTGCATATTTTCCAGATACTTCGATCCCTGCCACTCAGTCCCTCGGCTGGTTATCCCGAATTTATCTTGTTACGAAGTATATTCCGAGTGCTACATCAATAGATAAATATGCACTATCCGTTGAAGATGGAACAGAAGTTGTGAGGATTTTGCAAACAATTACGGACACATTGTCGTACATTTCGCAAAAACGCATCATTCATGGAGATATTCATCCAAGTAATATTATTGTCGATCACACAGGAAAACCATATATCATTGACTTTGATCTTGCTCAGTATTTAGAACCCAAGGAGAAAGAAATAACTCAACAGATTGTATTGACAGAGCCCTTTGCGCCTCCAGAACAGCTCTTAGGCTTGTTTAATTTGAAAACAGATGTGTATTCATGGGCTCAAACAATCTCTTGTGTTCTTCAAGGAGCAACAAAGGAGACCTTTGATAATAGAACAATTATCATTCATCCTGATTTCTCAAAGCTTCTTTATAATTATGGTATTTTAGAGAAAACGCGGAAGCTGATTTCATCTAGTGTAGAAACTACCACCACGTATAGGCCAACTATGGCAGAGTTTTCAAGGAAATTTCATGAACTTTTTGATCCGCTGTTGCTTTCAGAAGAAGTACAAGTGCGAAAAAGAAGTTGAGATATTTTCGCTCTCTTTGTAACTTAGAGTAAAAATAGGTCTGATGGACAGACACAATTCCTTCGATTTCTCACTTCCAGAATTACAAAAGAAAGCCTCTTTTATCTTTTCAAAACGATTATATAATCATGTGCTATGAATCATACCGAGCAACAAAAAACTAATCCAGACATTTCGTGGAAACTCCGATATACTTCACCTCGAAAATACGCAAGAATACAACATCTTTTTCAGGAAAAAAAACAAAAGAACGTTGAAGTTTCCGGGATGATCGGAGCTCACGGAGTAGATCCTGATAGAGGGTATGCAATGTTGCAAGATATTGAAATTGGACGCAAGATTATGGAGCAGGTTCTAGAAGGTCTGGTACAAGATCCTTTCTGGAATAGAGATGTGTGGTTGCAGAATTTGCTACGAGACATGGATTCCTTGTCGGTAGATCACTTGGTTCAGATTTACGAATATCTCTCCGAGGTGAAAAATAATCCAGTACAAAATAGAGGTGTAGCCAAGGCGATCAATATCGTCCTAGAAAAAGTGAAAGAAAAAATTCCGAGTGATCCGTATATTGCTGTGATTGATGCGCATTTCGCTCGTTCATAGCTCACTTTGTATCTTTCCTCCAAACTCAGTATGATGGATGGAGATGAATCCGTTTCGTTTATCTTTTCATGAACTCCAAGAAAAAGCTGGTGTTATTCGCGAGGATATCATCCGGATGCTGGTTGCATCTGGATCAGGACACAGCGCAGGCCCCTTAGGCATGTCTGATGTCTTCTCTGCGCTCTACTTTTCTGTTCTTTCGCATGATCCAGAAAATCCAGCCTGGAAAGATCGCGATCGGTTGGTACTTTCCTGTGGGCATATCTGTCCAGTGTTGTATGCGTCTTTGGCAGAAACTGGATACTTTCCTACAGAAGAACTCCTTACGCTTCGAAAATTTGGATCACGACTGCAGGGGCATCCAAGTAGAGTTGATCTTGCCGGGATAGAAAACAGTAGCGGGCCACTTGGGCAAGGAATCTCACAGGCAGTGGGGATGGCGATCGCGCTAGGTGCCGACAACTCCCCTGCACACGTATTTTGTGTCATGAGTGATGGAGAACACAACGAAGGCCAGACTTGGGAAGCCCTCATGTCTGCCGGAAAGTTTTCTCTTGGCAATCTCACGGTTATCTTGGATCGCAATGATATTCAGATTGATGGCTTTACGCATTCCGTTATGCCCCTTGAGCCACTGCGTGAAAAGTATGAAAGCTTTGGATGGTATGTGATGGAGATCGATGGCAATGATATGAGTGAGATTCTTGATGCCTTGGAAGGAAGAGTACATATTCAAGATCAGCCCGTGTGTATCATTGCGCATACAACTCCAGGAAAAGGTGTTGATTTTATGGAAAATAAATTTGAGTGGCACGGAAAAACACCTGGTGAAGAAGAAGCCTACAAGGCACTACTCGAACTTCGGAGTCTTCGAGGGCAACTGGAGCAGGATTAAGAGAGGTCACTTCTTTTTCTGTAGTGAAACAGAAGAACTATCAAGACAAGGATGACTAGAGACAAACCCGCAATAACCGCGATGACTCGAGGATTGTAGAAAACATTTTTGGTTTCAACAGTGATCGTTAGTTTGAACTCTTTGACATCTCCAGAAAGATTGAGGCTTTGCTCCCCAGTATATCCATCGTATGCGATAAGTACTTTGTGATCTCCAGGTTCCACATCGACAAACTCTGCCACTCCATTTTTATCCGTGAATGCTTTTTGGACTTTTGAGTGGATCGTCACTTCTGCCCCGTTGACCGGTTGGTTTTTTGTATCAAGCACACTGATTTTGACTGTATATCCTTTTGGTTCTAGTGGCTCTGGTTGTGCATTCGAACTGGAAGGAGGTGTCTCATCCCTTTTGATTTCGTTTGTCTTCAGTACAGGTGTGGCTGCAGACGCGTCTTCAAGTTCGTTGGCAGTGATTGTGACTTTTTTAAAAGTGAAAGTAGAGTCGGTTTTTGCAGAAAGTTCATTAGACCATGCGCCAGTCGCACAGCCATTTCCACCCCGAATTCGAAAGTAATACGTGGTATTGGGTTTAAGGGATCCAACGACATAGGTTCTGGTGCCTTCTGCTCCAATGTTCGTTGCGCCAAATGTATAGTTCCCTGCACTGGTTCCATACTCAATTGCGTAATGGTCGATTGGACTTTGTGCATCGGTGAAATACAGTAGGATGGAACTCGTACTTTGAGAGATGGCAGCATAGATCACAGGTGCTTTGGCTCCAGGTACACCCGCAGTACATTGGGGTGGGCCAGGATTTGAGCTTGAACTCGTCGATGAACCTTGTGAACTCGACGAAGTTGTTGGTGTGACGTATTCGTATGCCCCGATATCAGGAGCAGATCCTTGTGGGACGACAGTTCCGACATGGTCTGAGGTGAGACTCAGGTTGGTTCCGGCATTGATGGCTGGAGATGTTGATTGCAGAGTAAAATCAAGACCGGCTCGGTTGGTAAAGAGAGGATCAGAAGTTAAGGTATGTGTTCCACTCGTAAAGCCGGATCGTCCCAGAGTTCCTGCGTGGGTAACGATATTGTAATCTTCAAGCACGGTGCTGGCATAGGGTGTGTCTTGGAAGATACCAAAATTATATCCATACACAATATTATTATAGATACGCACCGTCTTGGCATTGAGTCGTCCGATCTCAATTCCATAGCCAGTTTGGGCGTCACTTGAGATGACGTTGTTATAGATCCAAAAATCTCCACTCCCTCCTGCCCAGACTGAACCATGTGTCGGACTGGTTGTATGGGTGAATTCGTTATATTCCAGGTGGGCAGTTGAGGCATCGACAAATGACACATTTCCTTGCCAATTATTTCTAGCAACACTATTACGGATGGTGACCTGTGCATTGTTGTGTGCTGTGTAGCCATCACCATCACCGCCAATGCCATCCACTCCATTGGAGTTTGAGGTACTGTGATCGATCACGACGCCTGTCCAGTCATCTTTGAGGTTTACTCCATCCCAGAGGTTATTCGACGTTGTGACATACGACAGGGTGGCTCCCGTCCCGGTGCCACTCATTTGCAAGCCGATATCAGTATTCGAATTAAACGTACAATTGGAGACTGTGAGATTGGTCATGCTCCCTGTTCCTCCAGAGATGAACACTCCTTGTATTCCGTTGGAATTTGCAGTGACGGAACTCAGGGTTAAGTTGCTGTGGGATCCTGTGATTGAGATTCCGGCTCCGGTATTGTTTGAAAAAGTTGAATTTGAAATTGTGACACCAGAAAAAGTTCCGGCGTCAGCTAGTAAAAGTCCGTTCGTCCCTGAATTTGCCGTAACTCCTGAGATTGTCAAACTCGACACGCTTGTGGTTGCCAGTGAGCGGATACCATAGGTGACATTCGTAATCGTCGAGTTTGAGATGGAGATATTGGAAAACGTCCCAGTATTGAGGTACATCCCGTTCGTTGTGGTATCGACATCAGTATTGGAGATCGTGATATTTGAGCCATTGTTATACAAATACACACCTTGGGTTGTGGCGTTTTTCAGATTGAGACTATCAACCGTGATATACGATTTACCAGCTATATTGATGGCGGATGTATTGCCAGATGCATTGATGATGGGTTTATTTCCAGAGCCATACGCCCCAAACGTTAGAGAGTTACTACTGGTTCCCGAGACAGTGATATTGAGATATCCAGCAAAGGTTTCACCGCGCTTAAAGTAGACAGTGTCTCCGGGTTCGATCACTCCAGAAGCCATTGCTAGATTGACGTTGGCAACCGTTTGCCACGCTGCTCCGCTAGAAGTTCCTGCATTGTTGTCATTGCCAGTAGTAGCGTCTACATAGTAGGTGGTGGCAGAGACAGATCCTGGGGTAAAGCTCAGGGATATATCATTGAGAACTGGGGTGACTGTCACATCAGCAGTGGAGAGACTAATCTCGTATTGGACATAGCGTTGGCTATCACTGACACAAGAGTTCAAAGAAATATCAGTACCGGAAGAAATAGCAGTACAACTTGCAAACGCTGTCGCAGTGGACATATCAGCCGTTGCTGAGGTACGAACCTTTACGCTGGTAGTCTGCACTCCGTCAGTTGTATATGAGAGGTTTCCCCACCCACTCAAATTTTCTGCATCAAAAACCGAAGAAGTGAGTGTTCCCGAAGAGGTGTAGCCTTTACTGAGGCTCATAGTGTCTAGATAGACAGTTTTTCCAGCTTTTACTTGAACGCCAAATTCTTTACTGGAAGCCGTGCCAGTGAGAGTTCCAGAGAGTTTGTACCAACCGCTCCCGAGACTGGTGTAGGTTGTGCTGATTGTTGATCCATCATAAAAAAGCTGGGCATCTGCGCTCGTGACGGCGGCTCCAGTCGTATATGCGTAGGCTTGCAAAACATAGGTACTCGTATCTCCCACATTGACTGCTTGGACGAAATTTCCAGCATCACCTGCGACTACTTTTGCAGATTTTGCACTCGCACCATAGGTCGTCACTGCGTCACTTGTGATAGTTAAATTACTGTATGAATAGAGGCTGGTCACTTGTGCAAGTGTGAGTGGTGTATTCCAAACAGCAAAATGACTTAGGTTTCCTCTCCAGGTCGTTACTGGTGTGGTGTTGATGGAGCCGATGACGGTGCCTGTCGACGTCAGGTTTCCGGTCCACGCCCCAAAGCTTGTATCCGTGGTGAGAAGAGCTCCGTTTAAATAAATTTTCATTTGTGTAGCAGAGCCAGACCAGGTCATGACGATATGATTCCAAGTTGTGGGGGCTGGGATGGGTTGTTGGAAAAAGTTATCAGCTCCTCCAGCTCGATAGTTAAACAAAATGTTGGTCGTACTATTAAACTGTTTCCGTGCGTAAATTTGATCACCGGAGCTACTGGTTAAGGCAAATAAGTAATAGTTCCTGACGTCAGTGAAGACGGTACTATCTTCTGCCCGAAACCAAAACGAAAGACTGCCTTCTACCCCATTGAAGTTACTATTGAGGTTTGCCGAGTAGATATTTCCGAAACTTGATGATCCATTCCAATATCCGACTGGTTTTGTATCGATACCAGTCGAGCTATTTAAAGTGACATTTGAATAGGAACCGGGTGCGCTATGTGATCCACTATCTGCTATGGTGCCCCCTGACGTTTCATCAAGTTTCCAGTAGCCGGAAATATTGGAGTTTGAAATTCCAAGCACTTCATACCCATAGTCACTGGTAGATTGTGCCCAACCAGTAGTATCGGTTTCAAATCCCGTATTGGAAAAAAGTTCTGTTTGGCGGGTAAGTTGCAGTTGTCCGGTCGTTGAGGTATCGATTCCGGATGATGTACTAAATTTTGTATTGTTAAACCAAGCACTCTGTCCACTCCCACCAACCCAGTCTGTTTGTAGCCAGGGGCTTACACTACCCCAGGCTAGATGGGTATACAAACTCACAAGTACAAAAAGACACGCACAAGTGAGTACGAGTTTTAAGGTCTTGTAACTAATTTTTGGCCAGAGATTTTCCACAATACTTAGAATAGCCTCTCTATGAGACAACTTCAAATTACGATCGTGTTATCTTCTCTAGTGATGAGCGTAGAAAGTGGAGTTTCATCCTACTAGTGTGAGTGAGGCAGTTTCCTGTAGTATTAGAGGTACATGAATTTGTCTTTAGCGATGATTTCCGATCCAACTCAGATACAAAAAAAAGCGACACGCGATGGCGTGGGAGATGCTCTGCTTGAGCTTGGAGGCAAACGCTCACAAGTGTGGGTACTGACCGCGGATTTGTCTGCATCCATGAAAGTCGATCAATTTGCCAAGCTGTATCCGGATCGCTTTATCCAGTGTGGTGTAGCAGAGCAAAATATGATGGGCATAGCTGCTGGCCTTGCCCTCACCGGAAAAGTTCCATTTGTCACATCGTTTGGAGTTTTTAGCCCAGGACGCAACTGGGACCAGCTTCGTGTCAGTGTGTGTTACAGCAGAGCGAACGTCAAAATCATCGGCGGACATACCGGGCTTGGAACCGGTGCAGATGGTGCCACACACCAGGCACTTGAAGATATTGCCATCACCCGAGTACTTCCCAATCTCACCGTCATCGTTCCCTGCGATGCCATCGAAACAAAAAAAGCGATTCTAGCAGCGTCGCTTACAGAAGATCCTACATATATCCGAGTCGGTCGCGAACCATCACCACTTTTGACGACAAATAGTACTCCATTTGTGATTGGAAAAGCGCAAGTGTGGCACGAAGGAAGTGATGTAACGATTATTGGGAGCGGGCCACTGCTCTTTGAGGCATTAAAAGCTCGTGAAATACTAGAAAATAAACGAATATCATGCGAAGTGATAAATTTGTCCACTATCAAGAAAATAGACCGTGAAACAATTTTGCGTAGCACAAAGAAAACCCAATGTGTTGTCACGGTGGAAGACCACCAAGTTGCGGGTGGTGTGGGTAGCAGTGTTGCAGAAGTTCTTGCGTCTGAGTATCCAGCGCCGATTGAGTTTGTCGGTATGAGAGATACATTTGGACAGTCTGGGAGTCCGAGAGAGCTCTATACGCACTACGAGATGGACAGCATGTCCATTGTGAAAGCAGTTCAGCGCGCAATCAGTCGGAAAACCAAACAAAAACTGCTACAATACCTCTGATTTGTCATGGAGAATGTACGCTCCACATGCCTTCTTAGTTCAGTGGCAGAACAGCGGTATCGTAAACCGCGAACGTCAGTTCGATTCTGACAGAAGGCTCAAAAGAGACCACCTTGATGAGCTGTTGCAATGTGCTGGTACAGTTTGTACGATTGGCTGTATGGGATCAAATAAATCTTCAAATCGTAAAAATCTTTCTCCAGCCATTGTGCTGTTGGGTGGATTCGCTATTATCTTCTTATTTTTCTGTTTTCATTTAGTACAAAAAAATGCTGAACTTCGTACTGAAGTGATAAATTTACGTCAAAGACAGGGTTCATTAAGCCAAGAACTTGACCGTTCAAACAATTCGAAAGCAGAACTGATAGGAGAGACAAGAGAGAGCTACCCTTTTTCGGCTTTTACGGTATCCTCTCCGTTGTTTGTAGGAAAAGAAGTAGTGGTGAAAAATTTTAGTTATCGAGGATCAACAATGAAAGAACTGTCTATAGCGCTTGAAGAAAGCGTGACAGTGAACGTATGGGATTACATGAATGTTCCTCCAGAAAAAATGGTTCGATTTGATCAATATCTCAATGCAATACCTCTGGGTTCAACAATTCTTACTCCTGAAGGAAAAGCAAAGTACCAATACGTGACAGCAAAAGGAACGATATTTACACGCTCATGTGGTGAATTATCTGCACAAAAATACCTTACAAGTACACATACTGTATTTGTTTCGATTGAAAAAGATTGTGAAGCTAAGGGAATTTCCCCCGGCCAAGAAGAGTTACTTCTTAAAGAGTCTACGAGGATTCTGGAGAAAATAGCGGATACAATTGTTTTTTAGTTTTGTGTATTCCAAAGTGAAGTATACTTGACCCTAGACCCTTTTCCCTTTACCCTACACCTATGCACTCCCGTCTAGAACATCACGAACGAAGTCTTCTCCTGCGCCAGATTGGAATCTATCTTGGTAGTACGGTAGCACTGGGGTTATTGTTTCTCTTTGTCATTCTCCCTGGATTTATTCGCATACTCGCATTTCGCAACTTAGGATCAAAGCCAGAGGAACAGCAATCGGCATTCTTGCCACAACGACCCTTCCTTGAACAACCATTTACCGCTACCAGTAGCGCAACGGTTTCGCTTAAAGGAACTGCCCAGGCAGACTCAAAGGTCATACTTTTAAAAAATGGGGTTGCAGATAGCGATACGAAAGCAAGTGGCGACGGTAACTTCACCTTTGAGAATATCTCGCTTGATTCTGGAAATAATACATTTGCTGCCGTTGTTGAAGACGATTCAGAAAAGCGAAGCAATCCATCCGCGAGTGTCCAGATCGCATACGTCAAAGATGGACCAAAGCTTGAAATCTCAGAACCAGCCAATGAAACAACGATCACCCAGCAAAAACAAAACCCAATCCGAATCAAAGGAAAAACCGATCCCGGAAGTCGGGTGTTTATCAACGACAAACTGCAGTTTATCGCACAAGATGGAAGCTTTAATGGACAGTTTCAATTAAGTCAAGGCGACAATACAGTGACGGTCAAAGCCATCAACGCGGCTCAGGTTGAGACGGTGCAAGAACTCTTACTGCGTTTTTCGCCGTGATGACGACAAGAAGCAAGAGAATAAATGGGTGAAAAAATGTATTGGTAAAGAGCGCATGCACTCCGACTGCCAGAAATACAGTCGTCGTTTCCTTTTCAAATGAAAGAACGTGCAGAGTTCCAAACAAAAGCATTCCCCACAACACAACTCCCACAAGTCCTAGACTATTAAAGACAAACAAATACGAGTTTTCTGGTGCAGATGAGTGATTGGGGAGAACAAACTCTCCCATACGTGATGTTGGTACTGAAACCTTTTTGTTGTACCAGCCTTTTCCAATGAGCACTTCTATGGGTGTAAAGTCAGTCACTGAGCTTGTCATACTATCGATTCGAGCAGTGATACTTGCCGTGCGAAGCAGCTTCACCCCTTCTCCACCGGGTCTAGGAAGAAGAAACAGCAGACCAGCCATGAGCATTACAAGCAAGAAGAGTGACGTCTTTCTGGTCAAGACAATCAGATACAGGATGGCAGTTGCAAAGGCGACATAGGACGCACGTGAATATGTCAGGAGTAACGCGACACTAGTGAGTGTGAAAAAAGAAAGTGAGAGAAAGAGTCGTCGCTGTGTGTGGATTTTTTCACCATTTTTCTCTTGTGCCGGAGCGATCATTCGCAGGATGGACAGCACTCCCAAGATACACCCAATGACCAGAATCATTCCAGTAAACCCAGCATCAAAGATTGTCGAGATCAGACGATAGTAGTGATCATCCCAACCCAGTAGCTTGAGAAATCTTGTGTCAGGCACGAATACATACTGCAAAAGTCCACTCAGTGTGATACCAGCAATGGAAAGTGAGACACCAGTCTCAACTTGTTTAAAAGTAATGATTTTTTTCCGTAGCAGTGTGTAGAGACTGCGACCAAAGAGAATAATCACATCAAATCGTACGAGATACAGTATCGGTGACAGGAGTTCTCTTCCCTGAAAATGAAAAAGCATCGTCAAGAGAATCCACAGGTTTAGGATCACCAACAACTGAACGAGTCTACAGGTCTTGAGAAAATGGAGTATCCGCTTTGGTTTCTCAAAAAAGAAAACAGCAAGAAAGAGTGAGAGAATGATATCTTGAAAGTAGATCGCTTTCCCTAGCGGCAGTTCAAAGCGTCCAAACTGTCCCAAGATAAATACTCCCATCAATGCCAGCAAACTGATTCGATAGAAAGAAGAAATATATTTATGCATGTATGCTTGCCTCTACACTCTGACCTCTTTCTCCGTTTCTCAGTTTCTCGAGTACTTTGATTCGCACAGCGAGTGAGTGAAGACTCATCATCCAAGCCATTGTCAGACCCGGTATTCTATCCAGGAACCCAAGACGAAAGAAATAGTTTTGAATGAATTTCCCCAGAGGAAAGAAAAAAATTTGAAAGCATGAAGTACATTGTAAAAGCATTTTAGAGTATGGTCCGCCAGCTGGCGGATTGGATTTTGAAGTTCGTTCTTGCGCTTCTATCTCGGTATAGTAATTAATCTTCTCTATAAATCCTTCGATGTCTGGATGTGGACTATGCAGTAACTCACCTTGTAGTGTCGTCAAAGCTCCCACTACTTTCCATGTTTCGTGGACAGACCGATCCCATTTCCCTTTTCCCGTTCTTGCTAGGCGAAGCAAGATTGTATGAGCAGTTTCTCCATACAGCAGTTTCCTTCCTAAGAAGTTTTCAGATCGATCGTGAAAGAACCCATCCCATTCTTCAATTATGCCCTCACCAGGAATTGAACCTAGATCTTTCCCTTAGGACGGGACT
>CAZBKJ010000021.1:0-11665 GCA_964492495.1 uncultured Pseudomonadales bacterium | reverse complement strand
GAGATTCTTGATTTCGGTTTGAAGCTCTGTGCTTACCCATTCATCCGTATCAATACAAAGCGTCCATGGAGTTTTCACATGCGAGAGGGCTTCATTGCGTTTTTTTGCAAAACTGGTTGTGGGTGTAAGCGAAATGAGTGTTGCCCCGTTTTTTTTGCCTATCTCCATGCTGTCATCGGTTGATCCATCATCGGCCAGGATTATATCTTCACAAAACTGCACAGAATCAAGACACTTCTGCAAGGTCTTGCCTCCATTTCTGCAAATGATCACTGCCGTGATAGGAAACGTCGTACAACTGCTTCTCCATTTTTCTCACGTAAGATCTTGATTGATGACCACAGCACAAAAGGTTGCAGACAAATACGCGCGATGAGCACTGCTTGAGCTGACCCAACGATTCCTGATCGGTTTGTCATGGGGATCATCCAGGCAATCATCAAGAGAAGTCCCAAGCTATAGAGCAACACAAGCGGCCTGATTCTGTTTTTTGCCACAAAAAATGGATTGATGAGGAGATCCATACCCGTAAGCCAGGCAGCGACAGACAGGTATGGTAGAAGTGGGATCATCGGTCGCCATTTTTCCTGCAGAAAATACAGCAGCCATTCTTGGACAATCGGTGTATTGAGTGCAATCGAAGGGACAAGCATGATCAGTGCCGCTGGAAGAATGATGATTTTGATTGCTTTATTGAGTCTCCCGGCATCGTGAGCGATGCGTCCATAGATCGGTAGTAGCACTTGGGCAAATGCAGACCCAACTTCAACGATCAGGCTTCGCGTGAGATTAAATGCTGTTTGATAAAACCCAAGTTGGGTTGAGCCCAAGACTCGTCCGACGATGACATTGTCAAAGTTTTGTTCTGCAAAGGTGAGAATTCCCGCGGCATTCACCCATTTTCCAGGGGTGACGATCTCATGATAGATCTTCCAATCAAAGGTAAACTTTGGCCACGGCCTGATGAGGACATACGAGATCACGACCTCAGCAAGGGATGTAATGATCATGGCATAGATCAGCATGTCTGCGGTATGAAACATCCGAACCAGCCAGATTGAAAGACCCGCATCAATGACCGTAAGCACGATCCGGAGGGTGGCTTCTTTTTGAAAGTTTAAGTCCTTTTGGTACTTTGCAATCGCAGGGTTGATAAAGCCTTTGATAAAAGGAATCGTCGAGACCAGAAGCAGGAGCCAAAAGAGTGCCTGATCTCGAAAAAAGGTTGGAAGCAAGAATGCAAAGAGAAAGAGAACGATGCTGATGAGCAGTCCACGAAGGACAGAAACAAAGAATGCAGTATCAAGGTAGTAGCTCAACGGCTTTGTGTCACGAATAAGTATGATGTTGATCCCTGTTTCTGTCATCATCTCTAGGAGTCCAAGCGCGAGAGCACAGAGACCAAAGAGTCCAACTTCACGGGGAGAGAGATACCGATACGCGACAATCACTTTGGCAAAGACGATGAGCTTTGCTGCGAGCCGAAAAGCGCCGATCCATCCAAGTCCTTTTAAGAAATCCTTTGAGTATCCCATGGGGGAATTGTAACCAATCTTGAGCTTCACGAATAGAGACGAGCTGTTTGCTTATTTTTTGGAGAGAAACCCCAAGAGTGCACCCCACATGACTGCGATATCACTCACCACTTGGAGAACCGGAAGATAGAGCATTGCTTTCCAGTGACGGACATACCGGTAGTTTTTCACGATCGAGAAGGAAATGTAGGCAAAAACAATCTGAACAAAGAAAAACAACCCAAAGATAGTAGAAAGGGACAATAGAAAAAGAGCGAGAAAAATACCATACCGAACATAGATAAGACCTACTTTTGGTCTCCAGTTCCCAGCATAAGCGTCACCATACGCGTGCTCAGAGATCATTTTTGCAAAAGAAAACAGGTTTTTTCGTGGCCTCCAGTAGACGATTGCCTCTGGTACGACCGCAATTCGCATCTTGGATGACTGTATTCGCTTGGCAAAGTCATAGTCTTCAGCGTATCGGTAGTTTTCGTTAAAGCCTCCAAGTTTTTTCCAGGCTGTCTTGGTGATTCCCATGCTTCTGGTTGCCGGAAGGAAGTTTTTGGTGTCAAGTTTGTCAGGCATCACGAGGGCATACGGGATTTCGCATTGTTCAAAGATAGTGGCGAACGTTCCTTCATAAAAACCAGCCACAACCAGAATCTTGTCATCCTGAGCAAAAAGCGAGGGATCCCTTTCTTTGAGCTGTTTTTGAGAAAACCCCTTCATCATTTGTTCTACCCAGTCGTCTTTGAGTTTGCATCCAGCGTCGGTGATGAGGATATGCTCATGTTTCGCGTTGGCGATAGCAGTGTTTCTCCCAACAGAGCGGTTTGCCGAACTGTCTATATGAATAAGTCTTATATGCAATCTTTTGAAATTTGGAATTTGGAGCTTGGAATTTATTTCAGAGGCATCTGAAATGATAATCTCATCGGGTATTCGGGTTTGGTTAGCAATTGACTCCAAGAGTTCGCTAATGGTTCGTGTCTCATTTTTAGTCGTAATGATCAAGCTAATTTGACGCGACGTGTCATCCTGAGCGTTCCAAGTACTCTTGGAAGTCGAACGGATCGCTTTCTTTTTTACGTTTGCCATAGATTGTTGTAGTCCAAATATACCTTTTTCCAGGTCTGTTCCCTTGCCCAAGTATACGCAGTGGCTACCTTGGATGAGTAGTCGTGTTTCTTGTAGTCAGTGAGGAATTTCTTGAGTTCTTCTGGTGACTTCACAATAATCATATTCTCTGCCATCGGATGAGAGTGAAGATAGTCTAGTTTCAGTTCATCTGAGGCGTACGCAAGGACAAGGGTTCGTGACTGCATGGCTTCGATGATAGACAAGTACGATGAGACACAAGCGATGTCATAATTTGGAAAGACTGTACAACTATCCTCGATAGATCCACAGATTCTTATATTTTTTGTTCTTTTTTGAATTGATCTCATCTCTGACTTTAATTCCCCTTGCCCAAAGATATCGAGTTGGTAGTTTCGAAGAGTAGAGATGACATCAGCATATATACAAACACCAGTGTCTTCAGATAACCGTCCCAAAAATACTGCATCGACAAGGTGTTCTTGTTTTGAAGATTTATCTAAATATTTTGGAGGGTATGTACATATACCTGCGCCATAGGTAACAAAATCCGCCTTCGTTCCATACCATTTCTCTATCCATCCTCCAACAGCTATATTTCCCCTAGTCCACTGCGTTGCCAAAAGTCTTGCCTTCTTTGCCTTTGTTGTCGGAAGAGTGCCAGCCTCAAAGCCATGAAAGGTGATATAGACCTTTTTCCAAGGGAGAAGTAGTCGTAGAGGCCAATACCAAAAGAACACGTCATGAATATGGATTCTATCGGCTTGAATAAAAGTCAGGATGTGTCTGAGAAGCCAACTCCAGATGAATAGACGCTCCGCAATTTTTTGAACTGTCATTCCAGTGGATGTAGGAATCCAGTGGGTCTTCAATGGGTCTTGGGTACGATGTATCCGTATGCCGTCTTTAATCTCAAAGGATTGTAGGCCGTCAACATGCTTGAGGGTAAAAATATCTGCTGTGTTCCCTTCCAGTACGGCTTCTTTGGAAATTCCTTCCACATGTTTTTCTACCCCTCCGATGTGTGGGGTGTACAGCCTGCAAAGCATTACGATGTTCATAGGGTTAGGGTTTTTGTGTCAGCAGTAGTATATTGTTGGGCTTCCAATGATTTTTCAACAAAGTTTTTGCAAGGATTTTTTTAAGAAAATAGTATTTTTTGAATGCGTAAAACACGTGGTTTTCAATAACCTTAAAACCAGAAATTTTTAACTCTGACATTATTATATTTTCTGTATAGCACCTCAAGTGTTCATTCGGATTATTTGGAAACATATCCTCTAATCCCTCATTCATTGGAACAGAGATCATAAAATAGCCATTTTTTTTCAGACTTTTATTGATGGTAGCCAATACTTTCAATGTGTCTGATGGTGAAATATGTTCTAATACTTCAAACATTGTTATCATGTCGTAATCCTGCTCCAGGCGATTTTTCACCCCAACGATGTTTAACTTTATAAACTCAAATCTTTTGAATCTTTTTTTTAGATTTTTTAGAGATTTGAGGGCAATATCTGAAGCTGTATGTTGAAATCGTTTTTTACTTTTTACTAGCAATGTTTCAAAGTTTCCGTCACCACATCCAATATTTAGAGTGTTTGAGCCAACTTTGGAATACTTTTCGAAAAGTTCGAATGCTTTCTTGTTTCTATCATTTTCCATTGGATCATTGAGCATCATTTCTTCATGAGAAGAGAATTTAGCATCCCAGAAGTTTCCAGTGTTTTTATTGGGTAATTTCAGCTTTGAAGAATATGTTTTTTTGAATGCAATGTATTTCTTTTCTCTGGCAAAAAAATCTCTTTTTCTTTCAAGTTTAAAATACTGATCTGCTAATGAATTCATTGTTGACATATTTAAGTCGTATTATATAGGATGAACTGTAATGAGTATGAAAAGAATCATTACATCATTCTGCCTTCTAATATTGTTATTCTTCCTATCTACATCTTACATAAAAGCTTCAATTTTTTTTCAGGACGATTTTAGTAATGGATTAGAAAAGTGGATTCCAACTCGCGACAATGGTAGCAAATGGTTTGTGTCTTCAGAGAGAGCAGGAGCAATTGTGACATCTGCTGGTGAAGTTACAGAACTTGTGCCAAAAGACGAATATTGGAATAACTCAATTCAGACGTATTCTGTTGAATTCGATATAACTCCGATTCAGGGACAGGATAAAAACTTCACTCTGAGATATTTATCAAATTCGGATTTTTATGAGCTTCACTTTAATGCCAATGGTTTGTTTTTAGACAGAACAGTGCCTCAAAATTCTGGCAGCATTGCCGTCTTACTTAATAACAATGTAACAAGTCATATTAAGGTCGACTATTTGATTGATGAGATTAATGTTTATGTAAATGGCAACCTTGTTTTTGAATTTGATGATCCCTCGAATCCTTATTCAAATGGAAAGATAGGTATTAAAGTGGGAACAGGATTGGCAGGAACGACGGAAGTCTACTTCGACAATATCGTTGTCACTTCCCTTGATCCAAGCCCAACACCTTCTTCCTCGCCTACCCAAACACCATCTCCCAGCCCGACGCCATCACCGACAGCCTCACCAACCCCAACTTCGACCCCTACACCAACGCCAACTCCTATTCTTACCCCCACCCCAGTACCAAGCCCTACACCCTCGGGATTTCCATATTTTTCTCAGTTAGATCCGGTATGGAAGAATACGGTCTACGATAGCGCGACAAGTTGGAATCCTTTGGATCCAAGCTTTGGTCGATGGGGATGCGCAGTATCGAGTGCAGCTATGATTTTGAAGTACCATGGGATTATCACGCTCCCCAATGGCTTAGCGACAACACCTGGAAACTTAAATACTTGGCTCATTACGGAGCCCAACGGATATATCGGCAATGGGTTGGTGAACTGGTCAATGATTTCAAAGATCAGCAGAATAATGAACCTGACAAATCCAACCTGGCCAAAACTTGAGTTTAGCTTTGGATCAAACTCGATTCCTTCGTTGGCTTCCAACTTACAAGCCGGAAAACCCACAATTTTGTTTGTAAACACGGGTCACTTCATCACGGCGTACAACTACACAAGCCCGACGGACATTGATATTGCTGATCCAGCATATCTGTCACGCACAAAACTCTCTGCATACAACAATACGTTTGTCTCTTCACGCCAATTTACTCCTTCATTTACGGATCTTAGTCATCTGACCCTGTATACGGATTCCCAGATTTCATCAAAACTGGAAAAGAAATCTGCCGGTTCATTTCGTCCGGTTCAAAATGTCGTTATGACGACTGAAAAACTGCAAGGTGCTCCAAATGGGTCGTTGTCAGGGGCTGAAAAAAAGATTCTTGATTTGGCAAAACCACCAGCGGGAGAGTACCGACTCACTCTGACACGGTCTGGTTCTGGGTTTCATGAACCATTGTTCCTTCGATATACAGAGGATGGAACAGAACACGCAGAAAAACTTCCTGTCTTTATTGATAGTAGTCCACTGACCTATCTCGTTACACTGTCTTCCTCGGGTTCAGCGTCCATCCAAAAGACTGTTGGCTTTGGAACGCTTAAGGATGATATTGGTATTGCCAGGTCTTCAGGGATGACAAGACTTAAATACAAAGGAACAGATTTGATTGAAATCTTGGAAGCCAGTGAAAAAGCGTACAAAAAGAACAAGAAATTGTCAAAAACCCTCTTTGAACTCTATCAATTGACACTCAAGTATCGTGAGCTCTTGTTTGAACAGAAAGCATTTAGTCTTATTCAATCAGATACCAAACTCGCCAAAGACCAATTGTTTTAATTTTCCCCTTGCACATTGCAACCCACTTCCTTACACTACCTTTCTTCAAATCTATTCAGGAGGAATACTATGAGTTTACGTCGTGAAGGAAGAGTACGAACGTTCAAAAAAATTGCGGAGAGTATCGATGAGTTGGATCATGTGCCTACCCTGGAAGATATCCAATATATTGTTCAGCCATCAGATTTTGTCACTATCTTCAGTATCAATCGCCCGATTGCTCAATTATCTGAGCTAATACTCAGAAATAAAGACAGATACATCGGGAAAGTAGAACAGTTGAAACCTGAAATAGCTGCAGTTGTGGACGAAGCAAATGTAGGCTACTTGATTCAGGTCTTATTGTTTTCGATTTCCTATTTTTCAGAAAACCCGATATATGATGACGAAAAAGCTGATCCAGCGATTCGAATTCAGGAGCTACTTGATTCAGAACCTACTATTCGCACCAGAGAAGAGATTCTTGCATCAATTCACCGAACAGAACATCTTCAGTCATTGGCTGAGATAGGTATTGCTCTCGGCGCAATTGAGAGTCCAGAAGAGTATGAAGCGAAGAAATCAAATATATTTACTGAGTGTTCCAAAGCTCTTGACTGGATGTATCACGAAGAACTTTTAGAAACTCTAGGTCTAGAATCTACAAATAGGAATGTTGGTGATATTGTAACCAAGTTCAAGGCTGAGATCACGTATTGGACAAACATGGAATATCGTTAGGCCACAATCGCACTCTGTCTCGTGAATCACGTATAATACCCTCATGGGGTTTTCTTGGTTTGATCTTCCACGGCCGATTGTTGGCCTATCCGCTATGGATGGGGTGACTGATGCTGCCATGCGACAAATCACCAAACAGGTTGGTAATCCCGACTTTATGGTGACAGAGTTTACATCTGCAGATGGTTTAGTCTACGGAGTGAGCAAACTTCTTCGTGATTTTTACTACACGCCAGAACAGCGACCACTCATTGCGCAGATCTTTGGTGCAAACCCCGAAAAGTTTTATACTGCATCGGTGATCTGTTGCTATCTTGGGTTTGATGGAATAGATATCAACATGGGATGCCCTGCCGACTCGATTGCCAAAAAAGGTGGAGGAGCATCTCTCATTCTCAATCCAGCATTAGCCAAAGAAATCATCCAGAGTGTACAAAAAGGAGTGGCGGATTGGGTGAATGGGATTGAGGTTGAGACGCTTGGGCTTACTTCTGAGTTTGTGTCGCTTCTGCGAGCGCGACGAAGTCTTTTTCCACTTCCAGACACGCGTGAATCTCTCCCTGTCTCGGTGAAAACCCGCATCGGATTTGACAAGCCAGTCACGACAGAGTGGGTGAAGCACTTACTTGAAACTCATCCTGCTGTCATCACGCTTCATGGTCGTACCTTGGAACAACACTATGGAGGAGAAGCTAACTGGGAAGAGATAGGAAAAGCAGCAGAGCTTGTGCATAGCGAGACTTCAGATACCCTGCTCTTTGGCAACGGCGATCTAGTGACGCCTGAAATGATCGTACAGCGCGTGAAAGACTATGGCGTTGATGGGGTGTGGATAGGCAGAGCGGCGATGAGTAATCCATGGATATTTTCTCAGTACAGATCATACATCAAGACTGGAACATACGAAGAAACCTCCACAAAAGAGCGTTTTGAGGTGGCACTCGAGCACTGCAAATTGTTTGAGGAGTATAATAAAGGGGTATTCTCGGAAGATCCGTATCCTTTTTTGAATATGCGCAAACACTTAGGTTGGTATGTGAAAGGGTTTCACAGTGCTACTGAAGTGCGAGCCAAGCTCTTCCAAACTCACAGTAGTAGTGATGTGGAAGCGATTTTATCCGCAATTACGATGTAAGGAACATATATGACAAAACAAGAATCACCTATCGACATCAGACAAACCTTTGATAAAGGCAATCCACAAGATAACGCTGAAAGAGCAAGTCAGACACGATTGAAGTTATCACCAAAAGCGCATGACCATTATCGTAAATTCCTTGGACAGCCAGACATGCATGTCAACGAATATGATGTGTACCAGCTAGATGCTTTCAAGATTGTTCTCAAAATTATTTTGAAAAATCGCCCTGCTTTTGCGAACAAAGATTTTGAAAAAATGTTAGTTGAAATGTTCAAACCACTACTCGCAAAAAAGAAAAAGCCTGATTCAGATGAATATCAGTACCCTCACATACGAATAAATCATTTGCTTTCAGAGGATAATGAGTTGCTCGCTGAAATTGCGCAAAGATGTAAAACTGCAAATTCACAGGCTCAATTGGAAGCATTTGTAAAAGGATTAGTAGGACAAAAATATCCAGCACTCTTTGAACACGTCATGCCAAAAATTTTAGTAAAAAAGCATCCTCGTAAAGCATAAGTCGAATTTTTACAGCAACATTTCTTGTAATGGAAATAGTGGTTTTCGATCAAAGTCTTTGTCATCAACTCCAATGTAAAACTGTGCTACCACTCCGATCATTGCTGCATTATCTGTGCAGAGTTTTTTGCTATATGGAAAATAGATTCGCAAAGTGTGTTTTTTGGCAATTTTTCGTAGTGCCTTTTTGACTGCACTGTTACAAATCACTCCCCCACCGACTGCAAGAGAAGCTTTTGGTTGACTTTTCAGGCTTGCTATCGCGAACTCTAATTTTTCTGTCAGGTGAGTGATCGCTGCAGTTTGAAACCCAAGCGCGATATCCGCAATGTCAGTTTGCGAAAGAAGTGGGGTTCCGGTTTCCTCTTCTCGTTTCTTTTTCATTTCAGAAACGATCCGCATTGCTGCAGTTTTTAAGCCCGAGTAGCTGGTATCCGCTGACTTGATCTGGCGCATGGGGACAGGAAAGATGACGTTTCCTGGAATTCCTTTTTGTGCCATCTTTTCCAACGTTGCACCAGCTGGGTACCCCAGCCCAAGCATCCGTCCAACCTTATCGTATGCTTCCCCCATCGCATCATCTTTTGTTTGGCCGATGATTTTATACGATCCAATTTTTTCTCCATACACAAACTGTGTATTCCCACCGGAAATCAATACGCCAAGCAGGGGGAAAACCTCTTTGTCATCCCGGTAAAGGCGGCGATTAGGAGCATTGTCCGGGATCCAGTTGTTATTCTTTCTTTTCTTTGGCTGGCAAAGAAAAGAAAGTAAATGTCCTTCCATATGATTGATGGGAATCAAAGGTTTCTGATATTTTTCTGCAAGCTCTTTGGCTTTGGCAATGCCAATTTCAAGACAAATAGAAAGCCCTGGCCCTTGTGTCACTGCGATCGCACCAATCTGTTCCCACGCTGTATACGCGCGTTTGAGTGAAAGCGCGATCACATGATCAATATTTTTCTCATGAGCTTCTCGTGCGAGCCGTGGAACGACGCCCCCAAATTCTTGATGTATGGATAAATCTGTGGAGAGAACGTTTGAGAGAATCGTAGTTCCCTCTACGATTGCAACAGCTGTGTCATCAAATGAAGTGTCGATAGCGAGAACTTTCATACAAGTTTATAGTTCATAGTTTATTGTTAATCGGAAAGACTGAAGATGTATGTAGTCGTATTTTTCGTTCATTTTCTTTTTCTGTAGGATTTAACTCTATCCAGATTTTTTTGCATGGGAGTTTCTCAAATTCATTTCTAAATTTTTCTGACCACTCTATCGCAATCACGGCATGTTCTTGTAGATAGTTTGATAGACCCAAGTCAGAAAGCTCCTCATACGACTGTACTCTCCAACAATCAATATGCACAAACGTGGCGTTTGTACTTTCATTCTCAAACGTGTACTCACCGGCTACAGAGTACGTGGGTGAGGTAATCATCTTTGTGATCCCGAGTCCTTTTGCTAGTCCTTTGATAGCGTGTGTTTTCCCCGCTCCCATTTCTCCTGAGAACAAATAAAGCACGGGAGAATAGGTATAAAAAGAGCGAAAACGCTTGGCAACGGATGCAAAGAACTCCATCGTTTCTTCTTCACTTTGTGTGGTGATTGTTTCACCGTCATGAAAAGAGATACTTCCTTCACGAAGAATCTTCACATCATCCAGTGTCGTATCGATCACGGTCGAGGGCTCATTGTGAGGAAGCTCTCCACTATCAAGAATCAGATCAATCAAATCGTGTTGTTTTTTGCTGGTGTTCTCCAAAATGTCTTCAATGGAGTAGGGTCTTTTTTTATTTGAGGCATTTGCTCCTGTTGCAGTGATACCTGATCCAAAGGTTTTGATGAGAGCAGTAGCGAGGTCGTGTTTGGGGATACGAATACCTACTTTTCCTTGCGCTGATGCTATTCCTGGTGCAGTTGTTCCTCTGCCCGTTGAGACGATCGTCACTGGCCCTGGGAGAAAAGTGTGATAGACATCTTTTGCGGTGTCATTCAAGCTCACATATTGTTCTGCCATTGTGATGTTGGCAACAGCAACTGAAATAGGTTTTCCATCTCGTTTGCCCTTGTACGTGAGAAGCTTTTTGACGGCTTGAGGGTTCTCTACATCCACCCCAACGCCGTATGTGGTTTCAGTGGGATAGATAACAATGCCACCAGATCGAAGGATCTCTGAAGCTTGTGCAATGCAGTCTTGAATGTTGTCTGGAGTCACCAACAGTCGTTTCATCTGGTAATTATACCAATTTTGGGTTTTCTGAAGAATTTTGAGAGTCATCTGGCGATTCACCTTCATCACTCATGAGTTTTTCAGGAGGGTTTAGATCTAGGGCGATACCAGCATTCATGTTGAAGATAGCAGTTGCTACAATTTGCGCATTTCGCGCTTTCTCTGCACTTTCAGGCTTTTTTTTGAACGCATCTATTCTTTTTTGAAGTTTTTCAAACATATTTTCCCCTAATTTTTGTACGTGGTGGACCCGAGAGGATTCCCATTCGACTTCGCTCAGGGTAAACTTCTCATCCTCTCAGCACTTCAGCAGTCTCTCTTACAGTGAGCCTGCCGAACTGTGGACCCGAGAGGATTCGAACCTCTGACCTCTTCAATGTGAATGAAGCGCTCTAACCAACTGAGCTACGAGTCCATATAAAAACCTCAGTCCGCCAGCTGTCGGACTGATCCGCCTTTGGCGGAAACTGAGCTAATCGACCAATACTTTCTTCTAGATAATTTTGATTATACCAAACATCTAGTGCTTGCTTCTTGTCTAAACTATAGGAGATAATAACCAAATGGAAGATTCACTAGTCAAGCGCCTTGGAGCATTTTTTTTGGACATGATTGAGACGATTGTGATTGCTCTCTCAATCTTTTTG
>CAZBKJ010000020.1:0-25365 GCA_964492495.1 uncultured Pseudomonadales bacterium | reverse complement strand
TTGTGCCTGTAACTCGACACCTCCACCAAAAGCTGCTTGTGGTGACCCTTGTAACACCAATAGTGACTGCCGAAATCCTAGTACTGCTGGAATTGCGACAGTGTGCCGAAATGGTACCTGTGAAGCGCAAGCTTGCCCTGCTGGACAAACTATTCCTGGCGCGAACTGTTCTTGTGGAGCACTGCAGCAATGTGGACAGCGATGTGGCCCGGCTGTAGGCAACCGCACTTGTGATCCCGCAAACAGTGAATGTGGATTCATCTCAACTTTTAGCGCATGTATGGTTGGTGGTACGACAAATGCTCAAATGCAGTATTGTTTACCACTCATACCAAAAAATGACTATTCCCGTAAGCTGTGTAACGGTATTCAAGCTTGGTCTCTTGTGAAGCCAAATGGCTCACAATCAGGCATGACAGCAGCTGATGTATTGGCTGCGTGTGCAACACCAGCACCAACTCCAACTCCTACCCCAACACCAACGCCTACACCGAGAATTACTCCAACACCAACACCGGTTACATCTACACCACCACTCGTTTGCTTAAACATTACGAAAGATGTCGCAAGTCCAAAAATTGGAAACCAAGTGCGCTTTACCTGTGGCACAGTATCCCAAGCAACCCGATATGAATTTAGATATAAATCAGCATCTGGTGTCATCGCGAATATCCAAAGCAGCGGCTCATCAAATATTTCATTGCCTCTTACCATTACTGAAGGTGGAAAATATAGAGTACAGTGTCGACCTTGTGTAGGGACAGCTTGTACAACATGGGAAGCACTATAACGTATGCAGAATAAAAAAGCACTTATCGGTATCTTTCTTGTTGGAGCAATCCTTATCGTAGGTGCTGTTTTTCTTATTTCTTCAAGAACAAACCAAACTGCCCCAATTGCACCAAATGCTCCAGAATCTCAACCAAATGCAGGATCGTGCTTGCTTGAATTTGATGTCCCAACAGCAACGCCAGTTCCAACGCCAACACCATCGCCAACTCCTACCCCAACACCAGTCCTTTCGTGCGGAAGTGTTTGTACAACGAGTACCGACTGTCCATCATCGATGACCTGTTCAGGTGGCCAGTGCAAAAATCCAAGCTGTGTGACAAGTTCAAACTGTATTTGTCCAACGCCTACCCCTACGCCAACCGCTACCCCAACTGCAACACCGACGCCTAGCCCAACACCGACTGCGACTCCTGTTGCTTCCTGTGGAACCAGCTGTGTAACGAACTCTGACTGTCCATCATCGATGACCTGTTCAGGTGGTGTCTGCCGAAATCCATCATGCACCGAATCCTCAACCTGTCAGTGTGCGGTAGCTCAGTCATGTAACTCTCAATGTGCACACAACGGAGATTGTCCATCTGATCTCGTGTGCAATGCTGGCCTCTGTCGCAGACAGGCTTGTACAGAAATTGACACCTGTAACTGTCCTTCAGCACCAGTCACCCAGGCACCACCAACACCAGTAATTACGCAAGAGCTCCCAAGAGCAGGTATTACCCTCCCAACGATTGGTCTGGTTGGAGTTGGAACTGTCTCAATAATCATCGGAATACTTGGCCTACTGCTCCTCTAAATCCTTCTCGCAAAAAAGGAGCATCAAAAGAGTTCTCTTGAACGGCGCGTTATCTTTCAGGAAGGTTTCCAGCGAAACGTACGCTTAAAGCGTATAAAAGGGATATCAAGCTCTTTTTCCCCTGTACTTATGGAGATTGCAAAGCCATTAGCAGTTTGGTCAAACTGTTCGGATAGCTCGTCTATCTGGTTGATTTTCTGCCAAAACTCTTCGTCAGGAAGTTGACGAAGCTCAAGTGGCATTTGAAATACTTTGTGCATACTAAGACTATCCTACCATCTGTGTCAATTCTGTGGGCGCGCCTGGACTCGAACCAGGAACCTTGAAGGTATAAGCTTCCTGCGCTAACCGGTTGCGCCACGCGCCCCTAGACAACTCCTTATTATACTCTGGGTGAATCTGGAAATCCAAAGACAGACCACGAAAGATTATATCAAAAGCCAACCCTATAATTTGGCTCGTACCGCTGTTTCTTGCTCGACTATGTCTCTTGGCTTGCCGTACTTGATACGGGATAGTTCTCTGATGAGTTCAGCTCGTTTTGGATCCATGATCCTCTTTTCTCCCTCGATATCTCTTGTGAGATCCATGCTAAATGGTGGTACCGGTTCATTATTCACAATCGTTTTAATATAGACATGATACTTTTCGATATTGGTAAGATCCGTCTCACTAAATGTTGGTGCAAACTCATGCTGCAGGAAATTTGCGTCAGGTACACCAACACGGAAGGTAACAACCGAACCAACGTTGCCGAAGACCGCATTTTTCACATCTTCCTCGATTTGTGCCACAAACTGGTTGGCAACAATCAGATTCAATCGATACTTACGAGCCTCTGAAAGGATAGTCGCAAAATCTTCTGTTGCATAGTTTTGAAACTCGTCGACATACAGATAGAAGTCTTTTCGCTGTTCTAAAGGAATATCTTGTCTACTCATAGCTGCAGTCAAGATCTTTGGAACTAAGATCAATCCCAGGAATTTTGCATCTTCTTCACCAAGTTTTCCTTTTGAAAGATTGACCAAAAGAATTTTCCCTTCATCCATTACGGTACGGAAGTTGAAGGCACTTTGACTTTGTCCGATGATGTTTCGCATGACTTTGTTGGTAATAAATTTTCCAAACTTACTGACGATGTAGTCCAAAACTTCTGATTTGTGAAAATCTGAAGTTTGAGCGATTTGATCTGTCCAATAGCGACGAACAACTGGATCTTTTACTTTGGGTAACAATTCTTGCACATATTTTTGATCCGTCAGACAGCGAACCAATTCAATAAATGTAGCACCAGGTTCAGCCATGATTGTTAACATCGCATTACGAATAGCATGTTCAAATCGTGGTCCGATGATTCCAGTTTTGTGAGGATCATAAAGTTTATACATGAGTGCAATAATTGATCCGACCACAAAGTGCATTTGATCTTCCGTCTGTGCTTCCATGATATTGAGTCCCATTGGTCGCTCAGTATCTGAAGGATTAAAGTAAATAACTTCTTCTGCTCGTTCAGGAGGGATGAGTTGCATGATGTCTTCGACAAGCTCTCCATGTGGATCAAGGACAGCCATTCCTTTTCCTGCACGAATATCTTGCATGATCATGTCTTTTAAGAACTCTGACTTTCCTGTACCGGTTTTTCCTACAATGTACATGTGACGCTGTCTATCCTTCTCTGCAATAAAGATGTCTTTTTTGTTCCCACGATAAACTGACGAGCCCAACCGCACTCCTGAAGAAGGAATACTTGCAGGCGCAGGGGCTGACTTTGCCTTTAACCAGTTGATATGGTGTGTTTCGACAGTTTTATTCGGGAAGTGTAGAACAGTCGCTAATTCTTCTGAATTGAGAACAAACACTCCTCTACTAAACATCGGCATATAGCGATAGATAAAATCGATCATAAAGAGTTGTTTGAAAAACAATCGTGCCTTTTTAAAGCTGTTTGTGGGGCTACTAAACTGCGCAAATGCACCAACGATATTCGTCAAATGCGAGTTCGCCCTCCTTACATCGGTAGAGGACACAACAATACGCAAAGCTACCTTGAATCCAGGTTTTGTTGCCTTTGTTTCAATTGCATCGAGTTTTTTAGGATCATTGTTATAAGTTGCTTTTTGAGGGTCAGATTCCTTCTTTTTTGTTTCAGCGACATAGTGCGAACCTGCATGTTGCCATCCTTCACCAGCCGGTTCTAACACGAACTGAACAATCGCCCCTTCGCCGTCATCCATTTTTGAAAGGGCAGACGTTAAAAGGGATAAGCTATCAGTAGGCAAGTCTTTGTATACCTTGATCGGAAGATATGTGGGGCTTGTCAATGTTAATGAGGCAAAAGCAACTTTCCCACCTTGGGAAAAAATGTTGTATTCTTCAACTTCAGAAATCTCAGCCGATGGATAGGCTCCATAGATCTGCTTCTCAATCAAATCCTTTAAGTCAGAAGGAACCGTTACATAAAAGACGATACTTTCCTTGAGCGCTACTATTTCAAATGTAAAGCGATCTTCGGGGTGTAAAAGTGAATGAATCCCATGGTTCTTTAATGAGTACAAACCAGCAAACATTTGTTCTGCTGCGTCTATTTTTATTTCATTTTCTTTCGGAAGTAAGACTTTCAAGACACGAAAACCTAAAGAATATTGTTCACGTCCGCGAAAACGCAACCACTGGATAAACATATAGACAAAAGCTGCAATAAAAAGGACAGGCAAAGCTATCAGTAGCACAGTCGTCAGTATTGATGTTGTTGATAGTAAAAAATCTGTTGTTGGATCCATAAAAAGGTAAAACTCATTTTCCCTTGTAACTCGCCTTACTGTACATTCTGATAGGCAACGCGCTCTTCAAGTTTTTTCAGCATCTTTTTGCACCAAGTTGCTAGCCATTTTACGCTGTCATTAATATTTGCATTCATTGCCTGTGCAGTTTCTTTTTCACCTAGTGGGAGAACAAAAACAGTGTGTGAATCTGACGGGATTGATGGACTTTGTGCCTTTGGATCTGCAATCACAATTTCAGGAGGTTTCTCTCCACCTGTATCTCTGTTTACTTTCTCCATCCAACTTGCAACTTCAAGTGGAAGCGGTTCTTTCTCAATTGAATCACTCCCAACCATTTCAACAAATCCGTTTACCTCCGAAGTAACTGGACCTGTTTCTTTTGATTTTCCTGAAATATTTTGTTGCTGTATTGGCAAGTTTGTAGCTGCCTGTACAACTGGCTGAACCATTGCAGAAATAGCCTGTGAATCAGGTGGGTTAGGGGACTGAGTTGGAACCTGTGGTACTTGAGGTTGTGGGCTGGGATCCATACAACTTCATCATACCATGAATTACGCAGAGGAATATGTAAAATGTTCCTCTGCAATCTCCCGAACATTTACGTCAATTGGTACTCCAAAATTTTCAAGTAATGACGCAACCTCCTCAATTGGAAGACCAACGACATTAGATAGGCTTCCTTCAACGGACTTTACAAATTTCTTCGCTCCCATTTGAATAGCATACGCACCGGCTTTCCCTAGGGATTCACTCGTTTGTATGTATGCATCAAGCTGTTCGTCAGAAAAAGGTAAAAACTCTACAAAACTTTGAACAGACTGTATGTCTTTTTGCCCAGTTAATGTATCCAGTATCACGATTCCAGTCACTACTTCATGTCTATTGCCTCGTAGTGTCTGAAGTATTGTTCTTGCATGCGATAAGTCTTTGGGTTTTCCATACACTTTCCCATCCAAAAAAACGCTAGTGTCAGCCCCAATAATCAACGCATCAGGGTACTGATCCGAGATAGAGAGCACTTTTCCAAGCGCAATTGTACATACATAGTCAGCTGCTTCGTCAAAATCCTCCCAATCAACATTTTCTTCTGGAAAATGGGAAACCACAACCTCAAAAGGAATTCCTAAAAATTCGAGTATGTCTTTTCTGCGTGGGGAACCGGATGCCAGGATAATTTGTTGCATGCGCACATGATAGCATGAGGCAAACAGACTGAGTCTACAGATCTCGATAGTATTTTGTTACTATGGAAATATGAACTATCACGCTTCCCGAAAACACTTGGCATTTCAACTGCTCCCTATTTTTTTCTTAGCAATTGCTATCTTTGTAGGAGCGTTAAATATCTCAACTATTCGAGAGTTTTTAACGAGTGCTTTTGGACAAGATGCCAATATTCAAATTAATACTCAAGTGTCTTTTGGTCCAATGCAATATCCCTGGAGAAACCTGGCTCAAGGTGGAGAAAGTAAAGATTGGCGCATTCAGCCGATCTCTGCTCAAGTTCGAGCCCTAAGCCCAAACTATATACGTCTTGATCATCTCTATGACTTTTATGACGTCGTGAGTAGAGATGGTGGAACACTTCGTTTTGACTTCACAAAACTTACTCAAATCATTACTGACATTCGTGCGACCGGCGCCACGCCATATCTCTCTCTGTCCTACATTCCTCCAGCAATAGCAACCAATGGTGACATTACTGCTCCTCCACAAAATTGGAATGAATGGCAAGTTACAGTCGAACGTACCATTGAGCATGTAAGTGGAACTCTAGGAATCCCCGACGTTTACTACGAAGTGTGGAATGAACCTGATCTCTTTGGAGGATATAAAGTTTACGGCGAAAAAAACTATCTTACGATGTATGAATATGCAGCAAGAGGTGCACAAAATGCCCAAGTTCGCCAACCCTACAAGATCGGTGGCCCCGCAAGTACAGCTTTATATAAAAACTGGATAGACGCTATTGTGAAACTTTCCATAGACAAACAGCTTCCTCTCGACTTCGTCTCTTGGCACCGATACGACCGCGACATCGAAGTGTTTCGAAAAGACATCTCTCAGGTAAAGAGCTGGCTTTCAGCATATCCAGAACGACCAAATTTAGAAGTTCACATTACTGAATGGGGACACGACTCAAGAAACGATGCAGGATATGACGGCTCATTTGGGGCAATCCATACTATTGCTGTTTCTACCGAAATGATAGGAACCATTGATAAAGCTTTTGTTTTTGAAATCCAAGATGGTAAAGATCCGGCAGGGAATGTTCGCTGGGGTCGATGGGGGATTATCGATAGCAGTGGTCAAGCAAAACCTCGATATAACGCGCTACGTTTCCTCAATAGACTAGAAGGAGATAGAGTTCAACTTCTGGGTAAAGGAACTTGGGTAAAAGGAGCAGCAAGTAAAAGTGGAAATGATGTTGTTGTCCTGCTTGCCAATTATGACCAAAATGGAAAGCATACTGAGGTTACTCCAGTCACATTTAATGATATTACCCCAGGGACTTTCCAGATTGATCAGCAATATTTTAATGGAACGACAAGCCAAAGAACAATAGCAACAGATTCATCAAAACTTCAAATACAGGTACCAATGCCAGTGAACAGTGCGGTGTTTTTACGACTACGACCCGTACAACAATAAAGAGTTTATTGTTTCAAGCTTTTCGTGCGGGGAATAGCGTTGCCAATAAATTCACTGACGAGAGAATGGTCGGCTCGTACCAGTTGTTGTTCAATCGATTTTTCCAACTCATTTGCATCAATTTTCTTGAGCATCTGTTCTAGCTCTGGATCATCATACACAATACCTGCTTTGTCCTTTAACTGAACTAATAATTCAAGACATTTTGTGACTTCTTGTTCCGCTATTTGATTGATTCGAAGGTGAAGTTCTTCACGAAGTGTTGCAATCTGGGCAGCTCTGTTCTGTGAGATCAACACAAAAATTGAAAGAACAATAGCTTCAAGTGAAACAACCATTGTCAAAAATCCAAACGGATATGGATCAAAAGCAGGGAAGTTGGGGAGAATATTGAGGTTCAAGAGAATCCAGGAAATAAAAAACCCCACATTAAAAAAAAGAAAAAAAGGAGTACTCGTGTAAGAAGTGAGATGATCCGCCAATTTTGTTGAGCGATTACGTTTGCGAAGTGACTTTGCTTCTAGCACCTTAAAAATTTGTTTACGAGTGTGATATGTTGCCATATCTAGAGCGTAAATCCAAAAAAGGACTGGGTAAAGGGGGAGTTTTATTTTTTTATTTTCTTCACTTCGTTGACGACAAGTTTTTCCATTTCATCTTGAAATCTTTTTTTTGAAAATTTCAGTGCGTGTTTTCGTACTTTTTCTCGATCAAAAGTTGTTTTTTCAAATCTGTGTATGGCTTCACACAATCCCTCTACAGTAAGAGCGTCAAACAAAATGCCGGTGCTACCATCTTTTATAGTCTCGATTGGACCACCAGAGTTGTGCGCTATGACAGGCACGCCATGCATCATGCTCTCAACTGGTACTATTCCAAAGTCTTCATCCTCAACCGGATAGAGAAGTGCGGTAGCACCTGAATAGAGTTTGCCAAGCTCCGTGTCATCGACCGCCCCTAAAAACTCAATATTTTTATCCGCAACTGATTGCAAAGAAGACTCCATAGGACCAGATCCGACAACTTTCAAACGAACTCCAAGCTTTTTACATGCAAGAAGCGCTATTTCAGGATGTTTGGCAAAAACGAGTCGATTGACATACAAATAATACGGATCGCTCTCAAGAACTTTTTGCACTTCACTTCCCTCTTGTTCAACTGGTGGATATAATATTACCGCATTTTTCTTGTAATACTTATAAATTCTCTTTCGGGTTTCTTCCGAGTTTGCGACAAAGAGATCTGGTCGCTGCGCAGTGAAAAAATCGACTTGCCTCATTTTAAAATTGATTAACTCCCCTATTGTTCTGGTCAGAATGTTTTTCTTCCAGTTTGATGCTGTTGAGTATCCATACAGAGATCGTGGAGGTGTATGGCAGTAACAGATATGAAGCGTACTAGGATTTGTGAGCACTGCCTTCGCCATATACATATTTGTAGAGCTGATGACCACGTCATACTCTGAAAAATCAAACGATTCAAAAAAATATGCAGAAAATAAGCGAAGTGGAGAATAGAGTTTTTTTATAAAAGGAATACGTGACGCTATACTTTCTCGAATATCCCAGTTCTCAAATTTTTTCCAGTGAACGCCTAAGGAATCCTTGTCTACAAACGCGGTGTAAACTGGTGCATCCGGAAACATCTCATGAAGAGCTTCCACAACTCTTTCAGCTCCCCCATACTCTCGAAGATAGTCATGAACCAGCGCTACTTTTAGATCTTTCATACACAACCCAAGTTAGTAGAATCGTATTTGTTTACGACGTTAAGAAAACCGGTAACACGAGTGGTGTTCTCCCAATAATGTCGCTCATTCGCTTTACAACTCTTTTTTCAATTTTTCGCTTTAACTCCTGCTCATCACTAGTTCCTTCTTGAAGGATCGCACTTGTCTCTTCTCTGATAGAAGCAACAATTTCATCTGCTTGGCGCATAAAAACGAAACCTCGAGATACGACGTGAAGTTTTTCGACATCATATTTTCCGTTCATCTTGGGTATGATGATGACAACCATTCCCTCTTCAGCCATCTTCTTGCGATCAGAGAGCACCATACTCCCGACATCACCGACTCCAAGCCCATCAACCATAAGTGACTGTAATTGAAGGGTTTCTGCCATTTTGGCAGTGCTGTGACTAAACTCGACAACTTGTCCGTCTACAGGAAGTAATACTTCCTGATGTGTGTAGCCCATTTTTAAAACCATTTTTTCATACTCCACACGATGCCTATCGCTGCCTCCAATTGGCAGAAGATACTTCGGTTTTGTGAGCGCAATAAGTAGCTGCTGTTCTGTTGCCCCAGCATGTCCACTGGTATGTAAACCTGTATCAACATCAGAATATGAAATATCAATTCTATTTCGGGAAAGTTCATCAATAGCTTCGTAGACATTTTGTTCGTTACCAGGAATCGGTTCCGTTGCAAACACGACTTTATCCTGCGGTTTTACTTGAAGTATTGGATGTTCTCCATACACTGCTCTCACCAACGAGCTACCAGGTTGTCCTTGGCTTCCGGCAACCACTACACAAAGCTCACTGTCAGGATACTGATCCATTTTCTTTTTATGTACAATCATATTTTTAGGAATTGAAAGAATTCCTAAGTTTTGGGCAATCTCAACATTTTGCTCTACTGAACGACCAATAAATACCAGTTTTCGCCCAAACTCTGCAGCTACATTGGCCAGAAGGGCTACTCTATGGAGGTTAGAAGACATCAATGTCACGATGTATTTTCCTTTACAGTCAGCAAGTTCTCGTACAAATGTTTCTTCTAAAATGTGTTCTGACGGAGACCAGGTAGAACGCTCGACACGCAGACAGTCTGACAACAAACAAAGAACCCCTTTCTCACCAGCTGCTGCAATCGCTCCAAAATCCGGGAGCTTCCCGTCAACCGGGGTCAAATCAAACTTGAAGTCACTTCCATGATAGACAATTCCTTCAGGTGTATCGATGACTAAATGCATCGTATGCGGTACAGAGTGAGTCTGTTGAACATACTCGACTTGAAAAGAACCTAGCTGAATCTGAGAACGTGCAGGCACGATGTGTACTTCTTTATGAACTCCACCATCTTCAAGACGTGCCATCGCAAACGCAGCTGTCAGCTCGGAACCATAAATAGGAAAATCAGGTAGTTGAGGAACAATGTACGGTAAGGCTGCAATATGATCGTCATGTCCATGTGTCAAACACATTCCAACAATCTTTGAACCTTCTTTCACTCTGTTTAGTACGTACGAGACATCTGGAATGAGAACATCAACTCCTAACATCGAAGACTCTGGAAATCCAATCCCACAGTCTACAAGCATAATTTCTTTTTCATATTCATACGCGAACATATTCTTGGTAACATTTCCCATTCCTCCAAGTGGAATAATACGAAGTGATGACATAGAAACTCCTCTTTCTACAATAATGCTTTGGGTTTTTACCTGGAGTTTTTTTCCAGAGTATTAAACTATTTTGTAAGCTTTCGTTATAGTTGCTAGGATACCACAAAAAAAGACAGGCCTACTCCCTGTCTTTGAAGATTTCGTATTTTCTATCTTCCATACACAAGAAGGGCCATTCCCCAAAAAGCATGGCTTATTATCACAGAAGAGATACTCCTCGTACGAAGAAAAAGAACAGCTTGTCCAAATGAAAAGAATGCAAGTAAAAAAAGTGGCCCGATGCTTTCCACAATACTACCTCGAAGAAGTAGTATTGGCGCATGAAAGAGCAAAAAGGTTCCCATGGCCAGGCAGCATGCTGTCCATTCGTCTTTGTATTTTGAGTAGAAGACTGTGAGTGCCAAGCTATAAAAGAACAGTGATTCCCAAAATGCGGTCGCAAACGCTAAACCAAATTCATTCCAGAATGCAGAGCTAGCAAAAAGTCCTGGAATAAATATTCCTTGCTTCTCAATACTACTGGCAAACATTGCGATGAATCCAAATAACCCTCCAATTGCTAACCCATGAAATGCTCCAAACCACAAGTTCTTTGGGTCAAACCCAAAGAAAACGGGTGGTTTCTTTGTCCTCCATGCAAAAATCCAGAGTGGTAAACCAAAGATGAATGCCTTCGCAACAATCTCGTCAAACCAAACTGGAGTATGAAAAACCACACCAAGCGTTCGGTATCCAATGAGTAAGAGAAAACCGATTATAAGTAAAGACAACCCCAAATCTTCTTCCTTTTTAGTGGATGTGTATATCGATGTTGCCAAAGTATCACTCATTATTCTCCTGTCAGAGTTGAAAGTACTCTTTGTACCGTTTCTTCTCTATTCGATCCATAGGTGTCTATAACAAGATCATACAGATTTTCTTTCCAGAAGTTAATGGGCTCATCCTTTGTGGCCAAACCTGTTCCCACTACCCATTCTTCCCATTCTTTTTTATACAACCTACTCCATTTTTTTAGATTATTTTCATATCGTTTTCCTATATTTTCCTTGGCCTCTTCCACCGTAACACTGTCTCTGTTTACAATTCGGTCAATACGAATAGCGTCCTCACTACAGTACACCAACACTTTGAGTACCTTTGGAACACCTTGTCCTAAAAATCCTGATAGCCAAGATTCTAAAATCCAGTGTTCCTCTGTCTCAAGTTTGGTTCTCATGCTCATGTCGACTTCACGATCATAATCGTCACTATAATGGGACGCATCATGATGAACTCCTTTATTTTCTTCAAAAGACCCATGTTCAAGTGCGTACTGACGCATGTACTCTCCGCCAGAGAACCCTCTCCACCCATCCAAGGCCAGCGATTCTTTCAGCATTCGCAAAAGTGTAGTCGACCCACCACCTGGAAGGCCTGAAATTGTAATGTTTTTATATTTCATAAAGGATCTTCCTCATTTCTACATAATCTTTTTGTAGCGAATCTTTTCAAGATATTCAATAACCAAAGGGTAATACTATACCACCTCTATTTCCAGAGGCACTGCATTGCTTGATCCATGGCATTTGAAAGCTGAACCAGTCTTTTTTGTGCCACTGAAAGAGACAGCTCTTCTTTCTGATCTGAGAAAAAATGAAACACATGATTTCGACACTCTACCCAAGCATCCCAGAGCTCTCGTGCAGTTTTATCATCACAAGCACGAATCAAATCATCATACAGCCACCATTCATTTTTATGCTTTTCAGATATGTCAGGATTAAGCGCTCTTCCAATTCGAAACTTTCGATCGTCATAGTTTTGTTTGGGTAAAATTTTCAATGAATGTAAGTATTCTTTTAAAAACCCTTCGTATGCTTTTGCCATCGGAAATACGATGAAAGAATAATCCGCAATTCTCGAGTTAAGCCGTTCCTCGCGCTCATAGAGATACTCAGATACAAGGACTAGTTGACGTTGATCTTCGTCAAGAAAAGCGAACCATGATTTTTGTGAAAATAGAAGTGAAGTATTCATGCTTGTTGTATTCAAGCACATAATCACTAGTCACGTAAAGAAAGAAGAGGCTATCCGACTAAATCAAATTTTTCTAATTTAGCGTTCTTTTTCTCTCGCTCTCCAGGATTTTTTAAGAGCTGTGACTGTAACTCTACCAAGCCTCTATACAATCCATTTTTCTTCTTCAAAAGATCCTTTGCTGTTCCTTGTTCAGCTACTTTTCCTTCTGAAATCACTAAAATGTGATCAGCATTCGCTATGGTCGACAACCGATGAGCGATAATAATAGAGGTTCTGCCTTTGAGCAGTCTTTCCAAACCTTTTTGCACTTCGAGTTCAGATTTACTATCAAGAGAACTAGTCGCCTCATCAAGTATTATTATTGGAGTGTCAGCAAGAATTGCACGAGCAATAGCAATTCGTTGTTTCTGCCCACCTGAAAGCTTGACTCCCCGCTCTCCGACAATACTTTCTAATTTTTTTGGCAGTTTTTCAATAAACTCATAGGCATTTGCTGCCTTGGCAGCCTCAATGACTTCTTCTTTTGAGGCATCAGGTCGACCGAAACGAATATTCTCGATAATCGTCCCAGAGAATAACAGAGATTCTTGAAACACCACAGCAATACTTTTGTGAAGGGAATCCTGTGTTACCTTCGAGATATCCTGTCCATTGATCATTATTTTTCCTTCTTGTGGTTCATAGAAACGAAGAAGAAGATTCACGATTGTTGACTTTCCCTGGCCAGATTCCCCAACGAGTGCAAATTTAGCTTGTGGTTCTATATAGAAAGAAACGTCATCTAAAACTTTTTTATCTTTTTCATATTGGAAATTGACATGTTCAAACTCAATAAATTTTCCATTGCTTTCCTTTTGATTGCAAATAAGTTCAGTTGCATCTCCTGCATCCTGAATCTGTGTTGATGTCTGCAAGACTTCAAAAAAATCTTTTGATCCACTACTTGCATGTTGGATTTGCCCTAAGATAAATGACATTGCAAACAATGGAAATCGAGCCTGGTTCACAAGTTGAATAAGAAGCGTCATCTCTCCGATTGAGTACCTTCCATTAAATGTCCAATACACAATGTATGCGATGATCGCAAACAAAATGATATTGAGTGCAATTCGTCGTAAAAAATCATACCAGTGCCATTCTCTTGTTTGTACTTTTGCCAACTCTTCTATTTCAAGCCTTGAGCGATGAAAAGAACGTAGTTCTTGAGCTATTGCGCTAAATGCCTTCACCACCCGGATTCCAGAAATACTCTCAAAAATACGACCTTCCTGGAGATCGCGGATCGTATTTTTCTTTCCCTCATACATACCCCAGTGTTCAGTAGATTTGTGCGAAATGAGAATATACAGCGGAAAAAGTATTGCAAGCAGAAAGGCAATGAGCGGCGAATACACTGCCAAAAGCAAAATTGTGACAAATGCGGTCAGGAAAAAAGGAAGAAAGTTATTGAGCATATTACTGATAAAATCAGCAACACTTTGAATCCCTCGTGTCATTTTATTCGTTACTTTTCCTGTGATCTCGCTATCAAAATACCCAATATGAAGTGAAAGTACCTTTTTATAAAAAGCAAATTTTAAGTACGTTGTGAGCTTTTCTTTAAATATATCTCCAACCCACTGTCCAACTGCGGTAAGTACCGTACTAAGGACATCAGACAAAATTATTGCACCCAGGAACCAATAGATAAGTGATATATCTTGTGGATCACCAGAGAGATTACTAACGACAATATCAACGATGCTCTTAAAAAGTATGGGGGAAACTAATGAAAGAAGTGATGTGATTATCACGAACACAGCCATGAATACATACCACTTCCAAAAGTGTTTTGTAAATGAAATTATTCGAAATATTGGGGACATGAACGTATTATAGTAGCTTTTCCACTTCTGTCCAAAAGAGCTTTACGCCGTTACTAGACACTTCCTTCTGACAATAGCTATCTCCTCTAGAACAAGGCTCTGCTTCTCCCATCCAAGATAAAATCTGCTGCGTGTGGCACCAATCTATAAATGAGGCTGCGAGAATAGGATCTGTAGGTAGTCGTAGCCCTCTCCAGTTTTTGGCTAATCCTTGTACTTGTCTTCGCTCAGCGTCCGTCAGCTTCCATTTTTTTTCTGCCCAGCCATGTAATGTTTGCTGTTCATAATCAGATGGTATTAACTGATGACGTTTTAAGTACTCAATATTATCGTGTTCTTGCCTTCCAACAGGTGAACTAAAAAGTAAAATGACTCCGCCATTCTGATCTGGAGAAAAAAGAGCTTTGAAGGCTTGTTCACTCGGCTTTGTTACCTCCATGGACAAAACAGTACGCTCGTACGCTTGTTCATACAGTTCGACAATTTGTCGATCAGAATGTGATGAGAATGTTTCTATATACGGTTTTCGCTCTAATTTTTGTAAAAATAAATCAGTGTATAAACCTCTCTTTGAGACTATATGAAAGAAAAATCGTTTATTCTTTTTATAGAGTTCTCGAATTAACGCATCCGCGAAGATCGTTCCGACAGCAGCTCCAGAAATTGGAACAATTACATTCATCGAGTTTGAAGAATCTGGATTTAACTGGTTCCTTCTATGTTTTTTAGCAGCCAATAATAGTTTTTCGGACAATCGTGTGCTGATTGGGTACGGTAGTACACGAATACTGGAGCTCTCCAACTTTTCCGCCTTTGAGTACGCAAGTAACACTCGTTTTGTATAATCACTGGGAACTGCGATCATATCTGCGTTTGGCACATACCAAATTTTTTGCGGACTGTCATCCGTGACTTGCATCACTAAAAGCACCTTCACATTTGCTTTTTTTTCCAGCGTTTTCTTTATCTTACTTATTTGATGAGCCAAACCAAAATGGGTTGCTACAACGAGTAATGTCTGCGGTAGTTCTACTCTCTGCTTGAGCACTTTGATAATTTCTTCTTCCAAGTTCTTCGCATCTCTTCGTAACATCCATCGATAGACCCTTGTTACGATCATCTCGGCAATTCCTTTTTGTGCCCACTCCATAAGTCGCTTCCCAAAAGGATTTCGACTCGTAAGAGTATGAATCACCTTTATAGACTCACTATTTTGTGGAAGCAATATGGGTTGAGTTTCCTCTGGCAAACCATGTCGGAGCGCATCCGTGACACGTAGGTGCCCGAGTCCAGCTGGAGCATATGCAAAGACAATGCATAAGTTAGCGTTTGTCAGTGGAGATCGAATGGGCATACGTTCAGTTTATACTAGTTTTCTTTCCATGTGAAAGTCGCTATTTATAGTGAGACTGAACGGATTGTTGAAAGAATCTGAAGGTGTTCCTTTTTTTCTGATTCAGATTCATAGTATGAAAAGACTCGCACAAACAAATTGTATTCGGCGTCAAAACCGTAGTACACATTATAAAAATAATTTTGAATCATTCCTCCATCTTCTTCCCCTGAAACAACGACATACTCAATTCCATGAAAAGATACCTTTGATGTTTCAAAAACGGAGGTTGGAGGTTCACCAATTTTTGATTTTTGGGAATACTCAATCGTTAATCGACCAATTGGATGTGGTCTCCCTTCTTCTACTTTTGAGAGCTCTATTTTTCCTATATCAGGATCCGAAACGTCTGGGTTGACACTCGATTGCACCCAGTTTCCAGGTTGAAGAAATGACATAGCTTTATCAATACTGACGAACTGCCGTGCAGAACTAGAAGCCGTGCGAAACTGTGCAAAGTATTCATCCTCATTTGAACCTATGTTCTTCTCATCTACATTTTGAGTTGGCTGGATAAATCGCCTTCCATCTGCAGAAATGCAAATAGCCGGATAGCTCTCAAGTATCTTGCTATCTGATGCCTTTGAACAGTCTTCGTATGTGTGTATCTTGGCCTGACCAACGAGAATGAGCTTAAACGTGAGAATTAGGATGAGTACAGCGAAAAAAAAACAAAGAAAGACTGCAAGCCGTACGTCACGCTGATATGGAGGGGGGAACATACCAACAGTATGCAGGCTTCCCCCTCCCGAAAGCAAAACGAATTTAATACCCAAGAGCCTCTTTCACAAAGATAAGAGTAATTCGTCCAGGAACTGTTTCTCTATTTACAATGAGAAGTTTTGAAACAAAAGTACCTGGAAGATTATATTTTTCTTGCATATGCTTTGCTTCCAAAGGAACAACATGCTCCTCCAATCGAGCCATTCCATCATCAAGATTTTTTACAATTTTTTGCGCACCAACCACCCAAATCACATGATCAGAGCCGTAGGAGTATCCTGGAAGCTGACTACCTGTATTTGACGCGATAATAACTTTCCCATCCTGCGTCACTGCATGGACACTACCAACAGAGTATTCAGGTGAAGAACCAAGTTTTTTTTGTTCGCGTTTTTGTGTTTTTGAATCTAAAGAATACAGTTTTGGTTTCACAGCATTGTATTTTTCCGATCCATTTATTTCATTTTCAATTCCGATTGTTTCCAAGGTAACTGAAGACATTGTCATGACTTCACTCCCATCTGGAATCAACTCCAATACTTTTGCTTTTGCTTCTGCTCCTGTATCGACAAGAACAGAGCTAATTCCATTTTCTTGTAGAGCTTTCATTGTCAAAAGTATGTGTTCTTGCTTTGGGATTTGATTCCATGCGTTCATAGTGGCTCCTTATTGGACTGTGGTAGGTATTGGTATATACTCGCATTAATACTATCGTTTGTATAGTACTTACATTTTGTATAGTATGAATTCAGATCACAAGATTGAACACACTGCCAAAGAAGTAACAAAAACCATTCATATTGTGGGGAGCAAATGGACAATTTTTATTCTTCACGCTTTATGTGAGCGAACAAAACGGTTTGGGGAAATCCAGAAGGAAGTAAATGGAATCAGTCCGAGAACGTTATCACTTAGGCTTCAACAGTTAGAAAAAGAAGGAATCATTCTCAAAAAAATATATGCTGAGGTTCCGTTGCACGTGGAGTATTCTCTCACAAAAAAAGGCTTGTCTCTCAAAAAGATCATTTTGCTTCTAAAAGACTGGAGTGAGAGCCAATAAATCTTTCAAAAGTATTTAGATCATTGATGCAGTTTTTTTGTCTTAAAAAATAATTCCCTGTTCGCGTTTCGGGCCAGTCGTAATCATATGAACTGGAAGGCCAATTGATTTTTCAATAAACTGCAAAAACTTCTTTGCCTCTTTGGGTAGATCGTTTTTCGTTTTTGCTTTCATCAATTTTTCTTTATCCCATGATGGAAGCTCGATATATTTGGGTTTCACTGTGTGTAAAAATTCTTGATCTGGTCGATACGATACTTCTTTTCCACCTTTTGTATATGCCACGCATATTTTTATCGGGTGTTCTGCGTACACAACGTCCATGTGCGTTAGAATGAGTGCGTTGCAATTTCCAACTCGTGAAAAAAATTGAAGTGATGGAATATCTAGATATGCAATTCCACGAGGCCGACGAGTTGTTGCCCCATACTCATGAGCATCTTCTCGAATTTTATTTGCAAGTTTCTCTTCCATAACTGTGGGTAGTTTACGGATACCCACACTGGACATATATGTTGCCTTCAGTACTCCAGCTCGTATCGAAATGTCAGAAGGACTCACAATCCCTTCTGTCGCTGAAAAAATTCCATCAAACGTACAATCTGAAGCAGTTACATCTGGATATACACCCCACCGAGTATCAAGTCCGATAGCTTGCGCTTTCTCAAAAATGAATGCTGTTTTTTTGTCTCCCCACTTTGTTTGCAAAAGTGAATAGACATTTTTTATATACGGAGCTATGGTTTTCGCTTGTTGTGAAAGTCTTGCTGTAAACTCTTCAAGCGATCCAACAGCGAGTAGTTTTGTACTTCCGAGTTCTGGAACATCAACATCAGCCAATGCTCTTCCGAGACCTCGAAGTAAGCCTTGGTATAACTTGTAATGTTTTGCAACCTTTTCTCTATTAAACGGTACGAGATCACGAACACGAAGTGGATGTCGAAGCACAATGTCAACGTATGCAGGCGCAATTCCTCTTCCTGTCGATCCTTTTCCCCCCTCTTCCCAGTCCTTTAGAACCGCCTCAAACGCTCTGTGAGTGTCCAAAGAAAGTGTTGCCATTTCATCGATCACTATTTTTGGAAGTTTATATCCGGCTGCTTTTACTTGTAAAATCTCTACCAACAAGTCTCCTGGGTGAATAACCATTCCTTTTCCTAAAACAACAGTCGCTTTTTTGTGAAAAATCCCTGAGGGTAGTTGATGAAGAGCAACTCGTTTGCCATTCTCAAACTCGACAGTATGTCCAGCATTAGCTCCACCATTATCTCTGTATACAATGACATCCCTCTTTTTCGCAAAATCTGAAACGAATTTATCGACAATTCTCCCCTTTCCTTCATCTCCATATGCACCTCCACAAAAAGCCATACTGTACGGACGAATTTTGGACATACATTCTTCCCTTCTACAAAATATGTTCTATTTCTTTTAATGCTTCTTCTACAATCTCTTCTGATATACCAATAAACGTATAGGGTGATAATTTTTTGAGCTTATTCGTTGTTTTTTTATCAACTGAAAGTTTGTCAATAAATTCAGCAACTGATTCTTTTGTAACCCTCTTACCTCGAGAAAAATCCTTTACTTTTTCATATGCTCTCGTATCACCGTATGATCGCAGTATTGTCTGAATTCCTTCGGCAATGACTTCCCAATGTTCGTTCAATTCCTCCTGAAGTTTTTTTTCATGTAGAGAAATCTTTGTTAAGCCCTTTTCGATTGCATCGTACGCAACAAGAGAATGTCCAAATGCTACACCAATATTTCTTTTCACCGTACTATCAGAAAGGTCCCGCTGCAAGCGAGAGATCGGAAGCTTTCTGATGAAAAACTCAAGCATGCTATTTGCCAACCCCAAATTACCTTCCGCATTTTCAAAATCTATAGGATTGATTTTTTGAGGCATCGTTGATGATCCCACCTGATTTTTTTCCAGTTTTAGTACAAAGTAGTCATCTGAAATATACCTCCACATATCCTGACAGAAACCAGTGAGTATCGAATTTATCAGGAGAATCGATGAGAAAAGATGAGCATATGAATCTGCAGGTAGTATTTGTGTCGTAGTTGTCTGGGGTTGCAATCCTAAAGAGGACACAAATTCTGTACTTAATTTCAACCAGTTTTCCTTCGGAAACGAGGCGACGTGTGCATTAAAATTGCCAACCGCACCAGTAAGCTTTCCTTCAACCGTGAAGTTCTGTAAAACTTGAAATTCCCTTGAAAGTCTTGTTGCGAACACACAAATCTCTTTTCCTACAGTTGTCGGTACTGCAACCTGACCATGTGTTCGTGCAAGCATTGGAATACTTGCATATTCTTTGGAAAGTCCTGCGAATTTTATAATAATTTTTTTGATTGCAGGAATAAAAACTTCTTGTAATGAGTCTTTGAGAGCAATGCCATATGCTAAAGAGTTTGTATCCTCACTAGTGAGCGCGAAATGAATCCACTGATCTCCGTTAATTTTTTTTCGTTGCATCTGCTCACGCAAGAAATATTCAACCGCCTTCACATCATGATGGATTGTACGTTCAATCTGCAAAACCTCTTCTGCTTGCAAGTCATGAAATGACGTAACTAAGCCTTTCAAAAACTCAGTGTCCTTTGAGGAAATGGAGTTGGAAATATTTTTCTTTGACAAAAAAAGTAGGTACTCAACCTCAACCTTCAATCGATACTTCATCAAGCCAAACTCGGAAAAATACTCCGACAGCGAGGTAACTTTTTTTTTATATCTCCCATCAAGAGGAGAAAGAGCGTGCATAAGAATACTCACTTTATATCACACCCAAACCTATAAAAGTATATTGACAAGTTCAAGCGCGACACTTATAAAAGTGATGTTCCTGTCATACTTACAGGCTTTTGAAGTCCAAGAAGAAAAAGAACTGTTGGAGCAATATCTTTCAGACCTCCATCGGAGCGCAGTGTACCGTTCGCTTTTTTTCCAATAACTATGCAGGGAACTGGATTGGTTGTATGAGAGGTATGAGGTTCTTTTGTTTTTGGGTCGTACATTCTCTCAGCATTGCCGTGATCAGCGATGACAATTACTGTTCCGTCATGTTGTAAGGTAGCATCGACTAAACGGCCCAATTCACGATCCACTGTTTCAACAGCTATTTTTATCGCAGCAGGTTTGGCTGTATGTCCAACCATATCAGGATTCGCAAAATTAAGGAAAATAAAATCACAGTTCCCAAGTCGTGAAATCGCTTCATCAGCAATTTCCTTGGCTCTCATTTTAGGCGCTTCATCATGCGTTTTAATATCTTTTCTGCTTTGGACAAGTACATGCTCTTCACCTGTATGGGGATCCTGACGGCCTCCATTAACAAAGTACGTGACATGAGGAAACTTTTCGGTTTCAGCAATGTGCGCTTGTGAGAGGCCAGCCTCTGAAATCACTCCTCCAAGAGTTGTGTCAATCACTTCAGGTGAATATGCAACAATTGATTCAAGAGTAGGATCGTATTGCGTCATCGTAACGAAACACAAATTCTTTTCCTGTAAAACGCTCGCAATTTTTTTTGATAATTGTCTTGCTCTATCAGGTCGAAAATTCGTAAAAATAATTGCATCATTCTGATGCACCTTCGCAGGGTTTCCATCCTCACGCAGAAAGACTTGAGGCTCGAGTAGCTCATCAAAAATTTCTTTTGTATACCATTGTGTTATTTCTTGTGAGGGTTTCTGTGTCGCATCATACACAAATGCTGCTTTTCCTTCAAAAATTGCTCGATAGGCAGAGTCAGTTCGATCCCAATTTGTATCACGATCCATCGAAAAATATCTCCCGATAACTGTGCCAATGTGCACATTTTTTATTCCTGCAATATGTTTTTCCAGTCGATCAAGTGAGTCTTTTCCACCTGTACGTGAGGAATCTCTCCCATCAAGGAAAGGATGCAATACAATCTCTTGCACTCCGGATTTAATCGCACTATTGATCATTTCTATAAAATGATCTTCGTGACTATGTACCCCACCGGGAGAAAGTAAACCCATGATATGAAGAGTGCTTGTATGCGCAATGACATGAGAAAATGCTTTTTGTAAAGCTGGATTATCAGCGAATTTTCCTTCCCTAGCATCTTTGGATATACGCACCAGATCCTGATACAAAACTCTTCCTGCTCCAATTGTTGTATGTCCCACCTCACTGTTTCCCATCTGTCCAACTGGCAGGCCAACCGCTTCACCGGATGCATCAAGTTGGGTATGAGGATATTTTTTCCAAAGCGTATCAAATGTAGGGGTTTGAGCCACAAAAATTCCGTTATGTTCCCCATCCTCAGCAATTCCCCAGCCATCAAGAATAACTAGTGCTAGTGGTTTTTTTTTCATAGATACCAGGATTATTTCTGTGTCTCTCGCTCAATTTCCATTAGCCGATTATATTTACTCACTCTCTCTCCACGAGTTGGACCTACTTTTATGTACTTTCCCCCCACAGCTACAGCCACATCAACCATCGTCGAATCGTTTGTCTCACCTCCACCTCGATGGGATGGAACTGTCATCATGCCGTGGGCTTTCGCGAGCAAACAGGTCTCCATTGTTTCAGAGACTGAACCTATCTGATTCAGTTTGATAAGGATGGCAGAAATCGCGTCCATGTCGATCGCTTTTTGCAAACGAGTTTTATCAGTAACAGTTAAATCATCTCCGACTAACGGTATGGAGTATTTGTCTGTCACTTTCTTTAGCTTTACCCAGTTCTCCCAGTCATCTTCAGCGAGCATGTCTTCAACCGTCGCGATTGGATACTTTGTAAACCAGTTTTCGTAGTACGAAATAAGCTCATCTGCAGATAATGACTTTTTCTCAATACTCAAATGATATTTTCCGTCTTTGAAGAATTCACTCGCAGCAGCATCGATTGAAATCCCAAGCTCTTCTCCTGGCTTATATCCAGCCTGTTCGATTGCGGACAAAATAAATTGAAATGGTGCTTCATTACTCACAATACCATTAGGTGCAAAGGCTCCTTCATTTCCTACATTTGTTGATAAGTTATTTTGCTTGAGCACCTTGCTGAGGGTGTGGTAACTTTCAAGACACTTACGAATACTTTCTGTGCTAGTCTCATTTCCAATACCCGTAATACAGTATTCTTGAAGATCTGTTGTCTCATCTGCATGCTTGCCGCCTTCAATTACCACAACCATTGGTTTTGGGAGTGTTAAGAAATCCACTCCTGTAGAAAAATGATTTGCAAGATGTCTGTACAACGGAATTTTTTGTTCATTTGCCGCTGCATTAGCAACTGCAACCGAGACCGCCAGAATCGCGTTCCCACCAAACGTTGTCTTCTGAGGTGTACCATCTGCTTCTATCAGAATTTTATCGATAGCCGTTTGATTTGTGGCATCTTTTCCTTTAATCAGAGGAAATATTTTTTCTGACACATTTGTAGCGACTGAGAGCATTCCTTTTCCGTGATATCTTGCTTTGTCACCATCGGTCAGAACGCTTGCTTCATGTGAACCTGCAGAGGCTCCGTACGGGACAGATGCAGTCCCGACAACTCCTGAGTCTAAGACAACCTTCACTTCAATGGTCGGATATCCCCCGGATGCTAAAACTTCATAAGCGAGTATTGATGAAATAGTAGACATAAAAAACTCCCCTACAATACAGGTGTATAGGATATCACTCAAGGGCAAAGGTTTCTAGACGCGAGAACGTATATTAATCATTAGATTCATCCTTCATCCATGAGTAGTACAAGACGGGAATAAACAACAGCATAATGGTACTGGCAATAAGTAGCCCGGAAATAATCGCACCACCAAGTCCTCGCCAAAGCGGATCTGCAAGTGTAATCGGTAGTAGACCAAAAACAGTTGAAAGCTTTGTCAAAATGATGGGTTCCATACGAGAAGCTCCTGCGTCCGCGATTGCTTCTTTAAAAGCCATTCCCTCTTTTCTATTGAGATTGATCTTATCGACAATAAACATGGAGTTTGTAACTACAATTCCAAATAAAGATAAAATTCCGATCATTGATGGAAATGAGAGAGGTGTTCCTGTAAGCGCATACGCTAAGAATACAGATGACACAGCTAGAGGTATCACGATGAGTACGATAACTGCTTGCCGAAACGATCCAAATTGAACCACCATGGTAATCAAAATGAGAATAGATGAAAGCACCATTGCTTGCAGTATCGATTGAATCGATTTTGCGTTTTCTTCATTTACACCACCAGTTTTCCATTCATATCCAGCCGGTAAAGTAAGCGTTTTGGCAAACTCTTCCATCTTTGTGTTTTCAGCCGGTATGGAAAAGCCAGGGCGAACAGCAGCAGTGACAGAAATCGTTCGTTTGAAATTCTCATGAGCAATGCTTGTCGGATTCACTCTTGGAACGAATTTTCCCAGAGCAAGAAGTGGAATCTGTTGCCCTTTGCTGTTTGGCACAGCGAGTTCAGATAGATCTTGAGCGGATGCTGTTTGATTTGTTAATCGCATAACAACATCTGTTTTTTCACTATCGCCTTCATCAAAGGCAATGGAATCTAACGTAAACCCACTTGCAAAGGTGCGAAGTGTAAATCCTAAAGTATCTGGGGTTAAGTTGTTTTGCGCGAGTAAATTCGGGTCAGGTATAAAAACAAGCTTGCTCGTCCCTTCAGAAATTGATGTCGAAACGTTGGTAACACTACTTAGAGTTTCCAGATACTCTTGTATTTTGTCTGCCTGAACTGAGAGCTCTCCTAAATCATCACCAAGCAGTTTTATCTGTAAATCTGCTCCAGCAGGTGGTCCACCGGATTGTTCAATAATGGAAATTTTTCCATCAGTATTTGTTGAAAAATCTCGTCGTAATTGTTCAGAAATTTCACTTGAGCTTTTCTTTCTTTCTTCTTTTTCTTTCAGTCGCACAGAGAAAAATGTAAGATTGCTTGAATCTGATCCTCCTCCAAACCCGACAGCTCCACCTCGTCCAATTTCTGCAGTCACAAACTCTGTTTCAGGTATCAAGCGTAGTTTTTCCAAAATAGGGAGAGCTTTTTTTGTTGATTCTTCTATCCGAGAACCAGCGGGTAGTTCAAGTTGAACAAATACTCTATCCTCGTTTGTTTTTGGAAAAAATTCGTTTTTAACAAATCCAAGTGGCAAGAGTGCAAAACAAAATATCGAGTACAAAACCACAGCAGCCATCACTTTTCGTCTACTCGATTTTTTTGACAAAATTGTGATAATTTTTCGTTTATACCACTGGGAAAAAGGCTCGACATCTACAATTCCTTTATCCATTAGCTGAGACAAGGCCGCTATAATTCTGTTAATTCTTTTGTTTTGAAATCCTTTTATTTTTTCTTGTACAAGTATGGGAAATCTTTGTTGTACAACTTTACCAACACGCAAAAACACGAAAGTGAGCAAAATATATGTAAGTAAAATAAGAGGAAAAATGATGCTTTGGAAAGTAAGAAATGCAATCACAGAGATTCCAGCGAGCCATACCAAAGCTTTTAAGAGAATCTGACTTCGTTTTGGGATTGAGGGTTTTAAGATCACAATCATGAGCGGCAGTGTAATTAAAACTGCAATCGCAGTTGATGAAATCATTGTCACTGTCACGACAATTGGAATTGGCTTAATGAACTCGCCTATAATTCCCGACGTAATCAAGAGAGGGACAAATGACCATATAGTTGTAATCGTTGTCGACCAAATTGGGATAATCGTGTCTTTCCAAACGAGCAGACCTGTTTCCACTGGACTAAATCTCCCAGATTTGTAGTACATCGTCATCGCAGAAACCACCACAATTGTGTCATCGACTAAGAGTCCGAGAGCTAATAAGAATGAAAACAAAGAAAGGAAATTAATAGACATTCCAAACATCTGCATGAA
>CAZBKJ010000019.1:0-25711 GCA_964492495.1 uncultured Pseudomonadales bacterium | reverse complement strand
GCTCAAGCCGGAGTGTCGTACATCTCCATTATTTTCGCTTGTGATTGCCATCACGCACGATGATCTCTCATAAGAGTACACTTCATGGGTATGTTGGCAATTATCTCAGTTGTGGTTCTCATCATCGTGGTTTGTGTCAGTTGTCTGACCGAGCGAATCAATATCGGTATTCTGGCGGCGACAACTGCGCTCGTGCTTGCTCTGGGATTCACAAGCATACCACTCAAGCAAGTTGTCGGATTTTTCCCTTCAGAACTTTTTTTCATGGTGTTAAGTATCAGTCTTCTCTTTGGAATTGCTGGAGAGAATGGAACCCTCGCATGGATGATGAACAAACTCCTTGGGAAACTGCATGGGTCAGTTCGATTGTATCCTCCACTCTTCTTTGTCATTACCTTTTTATTGTCAGCTGCTGGACCCGGAAATATTGCGGCGACCGCGATCATTGCCCCCATTGCAATGCGCATTGCTGCACAAATGAAGATTAATCCATTCCTGATGGCAATTCTCATCTGCACTGGTGCAAACGCTGGTGCATTCTCTCCGCTCGCCCCAACAGGGATCATAAACCTCGGGTTGCTAGGTAAAATTGGACTGGGAAGTGGTTCTCTGAGCATTCAAATATTTTTAGCTGCAGCAGTCTTACAATCGCTGAGTGCACTCGGCGCACTGATTTTGCTGCGATCGAAATCCGATCAGACAATACTGATTACGACACAACCAGAAATACGACCACTTTCTCTAGTTCAGAAACAGACCATCGTGGTCATTGTGCTTACAGTTGCATCGGCGTTGTTCTTCCATATTCCGCTCATGGTTGCTGCTTTGGTCGGAAGCTGTATCTTAGCTCTTATTGGAGCAAGCGATGAGAATAGTCTCAAGTCGATGCCATGGGATACTATCCTTATGGTTTGTGGAATGTCGATCCTCATTGGCGTTGTTGAAAAACTTGGGGGATTGGATTTAACAACCACTTTGCTTGCCCGCCTAGGACTCAGTTCGACTATTCACGCTGCATTAGCATTCATTACAGGCTTAGTGTCTGTGTACAGTAGCTCCTCTGGAGTTGTTTTACCAGCATTTATGCCACTCATTCCGGGCTTACTGGAAAAAGTCCATGCAGGTAGCCCTGCGTCATTCTCAATAGCGATTGCGGTCGGGTCGCATATGGTCGATGTCAGTCCACTGTCAACCTTAGGAGCTTCGACTATTGCAGCATACCCAATTGCGCAGGCACGAGCGACCCTGTTTCGTAAGCTCATGACTTGGGGATTATCGATGAGTGTTGTCGGAGCGATTCTTGCTTTTATCGCCTTGGATCTTCTCAGATTATGGCAATAGATACCCACACAAAACTTCCGCTAGTGCGGAAAGTCTAGGGACACAGACCATAGCACTATTTTTACTGATTACTTTACAAATATATCTCCAATAAATCCTGCACTTTTCTCCCATTGTAATTCTGGGGTGAGGGTCAGGTAGTGCACGGAAAGTTGCTTAGCCAGTGCCGGAATGTTTTCAGGTTTATCAACAAATATAGCTGTTGCTGCCCCATCAGCAATAGTTGCGGTTGGTGCTTGGGTATACACACCCAGAAAATTATTGAGACTTTGGCGAGACTTCGGATCGACTAAGTGGTGATACTCACCAAAGGTTCGAAGAGTACTTCCTGTACAAGCCACTGCTGAGTCTTTGAGTTCCACCACAGCAAATGCTTGATCGGGGTTGATCGGATGGACAAGTGGTACCCTCCACCCGGAATCATCTGGTTTCTTTGTGGCAAAAACATCACCTCCCCCATCAACCAAGTAGTGCCGGATCCCTTTTGTTTCAAGCAGATGTGCCAGCAAATCGATCAAGTACCCTTTTCCCCACGCCCCGATATCAAGGAGTACTGGATGCGGTGTATACAGGTGTTGATCTGTAAGCTCCCACTCCAGTGCAATCTGTGCATTTCTCTCTTTTGGTTGAAATGAATACTCACTATCGTATCCTAGGTTCTCTAATACAAATCCAACAGCGGGGTTGAATCGACCGTTGGTCAATGCTTTGAGGCGTGCACCAAACGTTACGATATCTCTAAACTCGTCTGACAGTGTGTGATATTGATTTTGACTGAGAGCAATTTCCCATACCAAGCTCTCCTTTCGAAAACGAGAATATCGGCGGTCAAACATCTCAACAGTTTGCAAAATATCATTTTCCAAACTGTCTTTCCAATCAATACTATCCATTGTTTCTTGAGGCAAGAAATACAACACCTTCCAGTGAGTACCAATACCTTCAAAGGTAAAAGAGTGCATGATATTAAGTCCTATCATTCAAGAATCGAACACTTTTAGGAATTTGATTCTACTTGATCTTGGAGCTGTTTGAGGGCATCGTTGAAAGCATCCGTGGTCAATGAGTACTTTCCTAATGTGTCAAACTCTCCAAGTTCGCTTAAGTTCTTGCCAACTATTACTTGCATCAAATCTTTATTGAATCTTGCAAGACCTTCTGCATGTTTACCGCCTTCTACCTTTGGAGTGGCCTGGGCTGCGATGACAACTGCGTTTTCATCTAACGTAACGCTAAAAAAATCTTCTGAGGTTCCAGCAGAGTTGTCGTATGAAGCGGCAAACGTGTAGGTGTCGCCGTCTTGCATCCATGCAGCTTCTTGTCTGGCTGGTTCTGAAGTGATTGGTTCTTGCTTTTGAGTACATCCTGTCAAAATGGATGTTAGTAACACAACAAACACAAAAGTTGTTGCTGATTTTGGGGACATATGACCCTCCTTTTATACTATATGTCTTCAAGCTTGCTCTTGTCCTTCAATTTAGTCAAGATTAAGACAACTCTCGATCCAACAGTGAAGAGATGTCGTGCCTTTTTTCTTTTTCGCTCATCATTTCAAAAGTAGTACACCCAGTAGATCAGAAATGATCTGGTTTGATATAATTCATTCCTCTTTTATGCCCCGAGAACAATTTTCATTCACCACGCATATGCAGGATACAGTTCATACCCTGCGACTCTTAGATACGTATAGAAAAATCGAAAAAAGTAACGCTGAAATTTTGGTAGAACAAATCAAAAGATTATCACATAGTAGATTGTGGACAGTTGCACATGATGTTGCTGTAGATCCTGAACGCACTGGCAGCTCAGTTCAAACTCATACAATATCTACAATAAAGTGGACGGATTCATGGGAAGACATAGAAGTTTTTTTACGACAGCGTGATGAACTCCTTTCCCAAGCATTTGTTTTGTATAAACGATATCGAAAAGATGCGGTGATACTTACCTCAGCACTTTTCAAGAAAACATTTCTTAGGCTCAAAGACAATTATTCAGCGAGCACAATTGGAAGTGAGATGAATCTCCAATTACGAATTCTTCATGAAAAAATAGCCACCCAAGATTTGGGAGAATTTCCATCTTTTGTGCAAGAGGATCTTCAAGATCCTCGGGTATGCACGGCAATGATCGAAGAGACTCAACAAGACATTCATACTGTAGAGACGAATATTGTATGGAAAGCATTTAGGATTAAAGACACAGAGGCAGAACCTGTAACTACAGAGAGCGTCCATTCAAAAATTAGAGTATCGCCGGAACAATTTAGTACCTATAACCGTCGACTATTTGATGATCCAGAAGACTTGCCTATGCAGTTACAGTGTCCAGCAATACATCACGCAAATGATCTTGCGATGGTAGTTGCAGAGCGAGTGAGTGCCTACCACGAGAAGAAGAGGCAGAAAACTTCACGAAGACTCTGATGAAGAACTGTAATTATCGGATCTCTATTTCCTGGCATCCCAAAAAATTCTTCATGCTCTCAATCTCACTTGCAAGTTCATTTTTAAATTTTGTGTCAGTTATTGGTTTTCCCACATATCCAATATCCACATAAAGAGTGTTACCACTCACATGAAGATTGACCCAGCCAATGATAGTTTCCTGCCAAAGTACAGGCATCGCATAGTACCCGCGCACTCTTTTTTGTACAGGTGTGTAGGCTTCAAATCGATATGCCCATCCCCAGAGGTGTTCAAAGCGTCGTCTGTCCCAAATCAACGGATCAAATGGAGCTAAGAACTTCACACCTAAATGGTCTAATTCTTTTGGAGCGGTAGCAAGCAAAAGATATGACTGCCCATCAATGATGTGCTTCTCTACCTCCCCACTTTGTATCAAATCTTTAATGACTATTTTTGTGTCACCCACATGTCGTCGTATACGTGACAGTGCTTCTTGCAGTGTCCGTTCACTGACGGGTTCAAGTAGTGTAAGCACGGCCAAAACCAATGATCGAAGTCGAATCTCTACAGGAATCGAAACTTGAGTCCGAGTAGCGCTTTGGTATATTCTTCTCCCTTTTTCTCGCCCCACAATTCGAAGGTTCCCAGAAAAATGTAAGTTCTCAAGCGCAATCTTTGTGGCTTTTGAAAACCCGCCCCACGCATTAATTGTGCGTTCTTTTCCAAAAAGGTTTTCAAGTTCTCTACAATCAATGGGTGTTTGGGATTCTTGAACAAACTTTAAAATCTTTTTTTCAAAAAGACTGTGTGCGTCTGTTTTGCGTGGATACAAATGTGAATGAAGATCACGTGTGATGAACCCATAGGCGTATAAGAAATCTTCCTCGATTTCCAAATCTGCATAGTATTTTTCAAGATCGTGGAGATAGTATCCACTGACACGGTGACGCAAAATAAGATCTTGTGCCCTGGCCGGTGACTTGATGGGGTCCGCTTGGACAAAGCCCATCGCGGAAAATGCATGTGCCAAAGAAGTTGGAGCAAAGAGTGAGCGTGAGATTGCGCGAGTTTTGAGCTGAGACAAGGTCAAAGACATGGTGTAGATCTTACTCCATATGAATACGTTTTCCAGAAGTTGATTCAGAAGCATGAAAACCGTATTATTGCTAGAGATAATGAAACTGCACCTTCGTCCATCTCATCTCCTGCTTACATTTTTCCTTGGATTCTTTGGGTTGGTTATTCCGGTGTCACTCTACTTGGTTCAAACAGACACAAACTTTACTCCCAGAGCCCAAACTGCTTTTTCTCCTCCACCCACGCCCACACTTACTTCAACTGCAACTATCGAAGCATCGCTGGCCGCAAAAAGCGCAACCTTTGTAGGTTCAGCGATGACAGCTCAGTCAGCAGAAGTTCGAAGCAAAGAATTGATCCAAGTATTGGAAAGTAATCCCGCAAGTTTTTTCAATTACGTTCTGACCCCAGAGCAAAAAGCACAGATACCAGTATCGGTGCAACCATATATAGAGAGTGATGTTTCTGTGGAGGGTGAAGTGAAAGCAGTTCAGTTTGATACCTTTACCAAGGGTGAGCAGTCTCGTATGGAGTACTATTTGGAAACCTTGCCAGGTACTCGTATGAAACTTCATTTCGTTGGTGATATACCACCAACGATTACGACAGGAACACGAATTGGAGTCCAAGGGGTTAAAATCCAAAACCATATTGCTGTTCCAGCGTTTACGCAAACCACACAAAATTATGTGCCAAAAATACTCTCACAACCAGCAAAGCAAACAGTCACCACAAAGAAAGTTGCGGTGATTCTTTTTAAGTTTGCTGATGATCCGACAGGAGAGAGACTGTTCCCCTCTGCAGGTGATATTCAAAAATGGATCTACACAGACAAGCGATCAGTTCGCTCCTATGTGAAAGAAATTTCTGGAGGACAGTGGACGATTGCTGGTGTAAACGATCCGGTCAATGGCGATGTGTGGGGAGCAGTGACTCCCTATAGATCACTGCTGAATCGAGATGACTGTGATTACTACAAATGGATCGATACTTTAGACAAAACATTGTTAGTAAACATTGCCGGAAAGTACCATCACTATATTTACATATTTCCCAATACCGCCTGCTACCCTTCATATAGAGGGTGGGCAGAAGCCAACGGAACGAAATCTTGGATTCAGGCAGATAGTGCGTTCTTTGATCAAAAACCATACGATATTATTTCCCATGAACTTGGACATAACTTTGGTGTCAATCATGCAAACTCATCGTATGAGTGTAAAGATGCCCTTGGACAACCTGTTTTTTGGAGTGAAAACTGTAGGATGGCTGAGTACGGCGATCCATACGATGTCATGGGACATACGCCCTACGGTCTTATCCCTCGTCACATGAACACCTTTCATAAAGGAAATATTGGGTGGATACCAAAGTCAAAGACACATACCATCGCAAAAAATGGAACGTACAAGCTCGGTATCGCAGAAAAAGTCTCATCCTACCCACAAACAATCAGAATCCTTCGAAAAGCGGCAACAGAAACAAAGCCCGCGCAGTATTACTACTTAGAGTACCGACAACCGTTTGGCTTATTTGATAATTTCTCTGCTTCAGATCCGAAGATAAAAGGAGTGTTCCTCCGACTTGCATCAGACTATACAGAACAGTTTCCGCGTCAAACTATCTTACTTGATGCCAACCCAGTGACACCAGAACTGGATGATGCCGCACTTCAAAAAAATAAAACCATTGATGATACGTACGCTGGAATTAAAATCAAAACAGTCGATTTGTCAGGAACCTTTGCGACTGTACAGATTTCTTTTTATCCCCCGCTGTGTCAGCCAGAAAAACCAAACCTAGAGCTAGACTTCAACGCTCGTTTTATTGGTCAAGGTAGTTACGCAGGTTTCCCATTTACACTCGCAAATCTTGATACACCGGGATGTTCTGAGTCTCAGTTTACCGTTTCTGCACAGACGCCACCCGGTATTGAGTTGCAAGAGGAGGGACAATCGGTTCTGTCGTTACATGCTGGGGCATCACTACGTGCTGGTCTGTCTTTCTTTATCAGGCAAACAACACCTCCAGGAGTATATCCTGTTACGTTACGGGTCAGCCATTCAGCTGGAACACAATATACCCAAACAGTTCCCCTGACAATTACAGTGCAAGCAGCTCCACCCCGACGATAATTTTCTTTTGCCTTCTTGAGCTAGATGTGCTCAAATGAATATAGCTCGTTTTCTATAAAAACGGGTCTGAATGAATACAAATTTGATAACCCACGACCGACTGGGTATTTTTCCTATGCAAGGAGTTGGGAAATTTTTAGGAGTCTTTTTTCTCCTTTTTTTACTTCTATTTTCCCAGTTGTCTCTCCTTGTCACGCCTATATATGCAGCATCAAGTCCTTGGTCTCAGACAAATTGGGCAGGAGGAAGTGCACAAACAGCATGGTCAGATACAACGAAGTATGATTCTGCCTCAAACATAACAACATCTGTATCAAATCAGGCCACACTGACAACGAGCGAGGAATTCTCAAATACAGGTTTTGAATCGGATCTTACAGGCTGGAACACTGGAGGATCCTTTAAGGATACAGACTTTGCCGGAGCATCAGGGGCGGTAGCAGCATGGCCTTTAGATGAAACAACGACGACCCAATCGTATGCAAGAGTAGTAAATCCAGCAGTACCAACAGGAAGAAACGTCGTGATCAATGGAGGATTCGATGATACGAGTCAATGGGTTTTAGGATCAGGTTATTCTATTTCTGGTGGAGCACTTCATGCTTCAGGAGCAACTTCTGCTGTGTCAGCCCAAGAAAGTAATATTCTCAATCCAGGAAAGTCGTATTCTTTTACATATACAATTTCAAATTATTCATCCGGATCAGTAACGTTACGATCCCCTGGTTTGAATGCCACAGCGCGAAGTGCAAACGGTACCTATACAGAAACACTTATTAATGCGGCTTCCCCACACGTTATTATCGCAGCAGCCACAACGTTTACTGGGGATATTGATAATGTCATCATTACCCAACTCAATATTCCTGCCTCAACTTCTTCGCCTACTCAGTTACTTACGGATGGAGATATGGAAACTTCAGGTGTTGCATCCTGGACAACGGTTGCATCAGCTACCTTGAGCAAACAAACGACGAGTCCACATGGTGGGTCTCAGGTACTGAGGATAGCAAGAAACGGTTCGAATAATCCTGGAGCGTATCAAAACGTCACGAATACAACAGGTCAAGTATATCGAGTACGTGGATATGCTCGTAGTGATGGAAGTGCAACTCCGTATATTTATACGAATGGTGCTTCGACAACGCTGCTCAGTGGCACAACATCGACATCCTGGCAACAGTTTGATGTTATCTTTGTTTCCACAAGTGGGCAACCCGTTGTTCTTTCTTCAAACTCGTCAGGAACGCAGTATGTCGAGTATGACGATGTGGTGATCTCAACTGACACCTACATTCGGTCTGGAGAAATTATCCAAGATGGGGACATGGAGGCGTCGGGAACCGGTGTATGGACAGCTGGCTCAGGTGCAACACTCTCAAAACAAACGACGAGCCCTCATGCAGGGGCACAAAACTTGCGTGTGACGTATACAGGCTCTGGTAATCCGTGGGCATTTCAATCGACAACAGTTGTTACAGGGAAAAAATATAGAATTACGGGTTGGTACCGTGGAGATGGAGGAGGATTATTTACTCCGTATGTTGCTTTGGGAAGTGCAGGGACTTCCTTAGCTCAGGGAACAAACTCCACAACTTGGCAAGCATTTGATGTAACTGCGACAGCCGATTCCAGCATTTTTTTATTTCGAACAAACTTAAATGGAGGGACTAGCGGGTATGTTGAGTGGGATGATATCTCCATAACGGAAGTAGATCCCTTTGTGGGTGTTCCTGGTAATGGTGTTGTCCTTGGGTCTACAGCAGGTGGACATTTGACGAATGCATATACATTTGATGGCGTAAATGACTATGTCAATTTGTATTCATCAGAATTAAATAGTGCGTTCAATCCAAGTGCAGGAACAATAGTGTTATGGGCAAAAGTAAGTGGGAGCGGTATTTGGACTGATGGTTTAGGCCATCATTTCGTTAACTTACAGTCCACTGATGCTGGAAGTAATCAGATTCATATCGGAAAAGCCACATCAAACGGAAATATTTTATGGCAAATTACGTTTGGAGGCACAATCATTTCAAGACAGATCGCAGGTTTTAGTTCCACTGATTGGATGCAGATTGCGTTGACATGGAATAAGACAAGTGACGAAATGATTGCGTACTACAATGGTGTACAACAAAGTACAGTTGGCACCGGACTTGGAACATGGGCAGGTAATCTGAATTCAGCTCGAGCGGTGGTAGGCGCGTTTACAACTTCCGGAAATAATCCTTGGTCGGGAATGATGAATGATATTCGGCTCTACAATAGAGCACTTACTTCAGGCGAAATTTCTACTCTCTACAACGGTACAGCAACAACTAGAGATACAGTCACAACATACAATTCATCAGTGGGATCTGCAAAAATTGTTGCCTCTGCTGATCAAACAGCGACGTTTACACAGTCAGTAAATGTTGGGGATACCAGTAGCTACAACCTTTCAGCCTATGCATATACGACCGGTGCTGCCGTAACCTCTTCAGATGCATCGTTGTATGTAAATGGTTCTGCTATTTCAACAACCTACACATCTGTAGGAAGTGGCTGGTATAGGCTCACTGGAACGACGACGGGAGTAGCATCATCCGTTACGTACGGAGTTCAAGTGGAATCTGGGAAAACTGTCTATATTGATAACGTTAGCTTGCAAAACTATCCCTCACCGGGGACATTGACGTCATCTATTTTTGATTCTGGGCAAGGAAGTAATTGGGGAACACTCACGTATTCTGCCACTACTCCATCCAATACGACTGTGGTTGTAAAAGTGAGAACATCAAATGACTCAGGGATGAGTGGGGCTACTGCCTTTGCTTCCTGTAGTGCGATTACTTCAGGTTCTGATATTTCCGCGAATGGGTGTGTGACAGATACACATCGCTATGCTCAATATCAGATTACTCTTTCAAGCTCTGATCTACTAGGCACACCGACCTTTACAAGCTTCTCGCTTTCCTTTGCAGTTTCAGATGCGACTGCTCCTGGAGTTACGTTATCTCCCCTCACTCCTGATCCGACACAAGATTTTACACCGACGTTTACGGGTAGCGTCACCGACGCGGATGGAACAGTGACAAACGTGCAGTACCAAGTGGATGCGACATCAGGTACTTGGAGTGGTTGTACCGCAGCTGATGGCACGTTTAATTCTGCAACAGAAAATTTTTCATGTACCACGACGCAGTTATCTGATGGGTCACACACCATCTACATACGTGTGACTGATTCCAATGGAAACATAACAGCACAAGGAACAGAGAGTTCTGATACGTTTACTGTGGATACAATGGCTCCACAACGTATTGAGTTACTAGATCCTGCTGATAATTCCTACACAAACAATGACCGCCCAGCATTTAAGTGGAAAACCACAACAGACGTAACTACTGGTGTTGCCAAATACATCCTAGAACTCGGTTCGTATACCATTGGTGATATTCCCCCTTCAGGAACTACTGATGTGGTGACGAGCAAATATGTCATTCATTTTGAGAATTTTTCTGATAACGACGAGACAAACAATTCTATTTCTGTTACGACGAAATCATCGCCAGATTGGGGACCGCAGGAAAATGACGGAAAGATCAAAGAAGGAAAGCATATATGGACAGTCAAAGCAGCTGATGGAGCAGGCAATGAAACAACGACGTCCAGAAATGTGCTTATCGATACAACACAGCCATCGGTTCAGTTCACAAAAATCAATGAACAGGTATTCACACATACAAATTTTTCTACCAGTGACTCAACGCCAACGTTCTCCGGATTTATAACTGATCCTCTTTCAGGGGGAAATTCTTCAGCCATCCAAGATGAAAATGGACCGAAGATAGCCAGTGGGCCAGAGGAAGTTGAAATTAGAATAGAAAAGAAACAAGGATTGTTGTATCAAGCGTATACGACTCAAGTTATTCATCTTGGGAACTCAGTCTATGTCTGTGACGAAACTGAAGTGGCTGATAACACCAAACAGAAATGTGATAAGTATCTCCCGTTTACATTCACTCCAAAAGAAAAAATTCCTATAGGAACCTATCGAATCTCTCTTAGTGGAAAAGATACAGCCAACAACTCCTCATCACAAAAATTCTTTACTGTATATGTTACAACTCCTGCCGAAATCATGACACCAGAAGAGAAAGCAATTATCAAGGAAGAGATAAAAACTCAACCAAAAGAGATTCAAGAGAAAGTAGAAAAAGAAATCGAGATCACAAAGCCTGTTGAACCTACTGCTCTTGAGAAAACTGGTGAGAGCATTTCACAAACAGGCTCTGGAATCTTGCAATCAATTGGAAACTTCCTCTCCATCCTTGCAAGTGGGATTGTAGACACGATAGCGTCAGCATTCCATGCTGTTGGATCGACTCTCGCATTTGTTTGGCAAACTGGTGGAAAAGCAATGGCATTTATTGGAAACGGCATACAAACAATTGCTTCATCAATTGGCTCTGGATACTCAGCACTAGCGCAAGGCGCCTCAGGATCACTGAGGTCAGCACTCCTTACTATTGGCAATGGTGCAGGCGCAATCTGGAAAGGTACTGGTAATGGCGTACATGCAGTCGCGGGTTTTGTTGGAACCAATTTTCAAAATGGGAGAACTGCAACACAGAATGGAATTGCAAATCTCTCATTTGCTGTTGGGAAAAAAACAGAAGATGTCTCACATGGAGTAGGAACAGCATTTATCAAGTTTGGATATTTGTTTATTCCTGAGCCAACCAAGATTTATAGTGTGAGGGTGGATAGCTCTTCCCCTACGACAATGACGATTAAGTGGACGACCAATCACCCTGCTACGACAAAGGTAAACTACGGTTTGACGGAGGACTACGGAAAAGATGTCCAGTTTGACCTACGAGTTACAGAGCATGAAGTAGTCGTTACAGGTCTTGAACCAGGGACAACATACTATTATGAAGTGATGTCACAAAATAGGGATTATGTGTATGACGCGAATCATACCTATACGACCCCAATAGAATAGCGTTTCCCTTGACTCATACTCCTTTTTGTGACAACCTTTTATCAAGACGAAAATCCCTATGATCAAGAAACGCAAACCCAAATCACGAAAAGGTAAACTAGACGAAACGAAAGTGTTGATTGCCTCACTCTCCACAATCCTGTTTATTGCATTCATTTCTCAATTTATTCGGATTGATCTTTCAAATCTTTTTCACACACAGGAAGCAATTGCTGCACAAAGCACACAACCGCAGTAGCTTTTTTTGAAAAGTCTTCAACCTCGTATCACGAACTTTTTTTAATAAAGTGAAGTCCAGTACTCACTGCTGAAAGTATCAGTGAGAGTGTTACAGCCATTTTTAGTTGTGAATTGGAACTTGATTCTGGTGTGGTGTTTGTTGACTGCTCCACTGGAGCAAGATCATTCACAATTTTTGTCGATGAATATGGACCAAGGTTCCCTGCATGCATTTTGTCTTTCTCTTCTTGAGTCTGGTTTTCAACCGGAGCTTGATCCCATGAGACTACAAGATTTCCTGCATAGGTTTGGTATGCTTTCCAGTTAATTGAAGTTTCAGTTGCCGGCACTTGTGCTGAGAAGGCAAATTCATCTCTCTGGCCTGCGGGGATTGACCCACCTGTCCATGAAATCTCTGTGACACTTGCATCTTCACCTGTTCCTGATTTCTTCACATCAATTTTCCAACCGGGTTTGACGTTAGGGGTGACATGTTTGAGTCCTTCTGGGATGACAAGACGAACTGCAACTGTTGGAACATCTTTTTCATTTGGAACACCGACGGCAAATGACTGAAAAGCTGCAAGTCCCGCTGTATTTGGCTTCACGACCACATGCGCAAGTGCTGATGACAAAGACAAAGAAAAGAAAATACTGGCGAGAATACTCAAGGAAATAATTTTTTTCATACAGACCTTTTCTGTTTAATTGTAAAGACGACCAAACAAACGATAAAAACGAGTGTACCACAAACAAGCATACAGCCCAACATGATGTACTCAAGTCCGATCGTTTGTGATTCAGGTGAGGTACTTTCCTCAGCTTCATGTTCTACCCTGACCGTGTACTGTAACTGAAAGGGTGAAAACAGTCCTTCTGTCTTTGGTTGTCCATGCATCTGGATGGTATAGATCCCTATATGAGAAAAGGTGTATTGGGTGCTGAGGAATGCTTCGTATGGATAGGTGGAGACTTCAAGAGAATTTTGAGTGTAGATTTCTTTGCCGTCATGCAAAACAACAAAAGTACAGTCACACTCTGAAGGTGTGAATGTGTTCTCGCTGTCATGAAACTCAAATGAGAACGTGCTTGGACTCTTTGCAATTGGTGCATCAGCTGGATCGATGTGCAAGGTCGCCCCTATGTTTCCATCCATTTCAGAGGTGTGGGCAGAGATGGTTGTGGCAAAAGAAAAAAGAAAAAAAGACAGAAAAAAGATAATCCGCATAAACATATTTGTTCATTATACGGTGATATTTTCAAAAAATCTGATGACTCCCTGATCAATACTGAGAACGTCGAGACAGTATGGTCGTCCAGCAAATCGTACACTAGCTAGAGTTTGTGCAGTGTTGATAATTGCCCGCAGTTTTCGCTGATCAACACTATCCACTCCAAATCCAAATGTCGGTTGTTGTCTCGTTTTGACCTCGATGAAATGCACAACATTCTGTTTGAGCGCAATGATATCAATCTCCCCAAACTGATTGGAAACATTTTGATCGAGGATGGAAAACCCATGCTGACGAAGCCAAGTACATGCAAGACTCTCTCCATGATCACCAACGATACGTTTGATCGTTTTGGACATGAGAAAATGATAGCAAAAAAGGGAAACTTACTTCACTTCTGGGGTCGTACGAGCAATCACTTGTTTCTTGATCTTCATAGCGCGCTTACCTACACGGTCGCGAAGATAGAAAAGCTTGGCTCGACGTACATCACCTTTATTCACGACAGTGATACTGCCGATAACTGGTGAGTCAATTGGGACAATGCGTTCGACGCCGATTCCACCAGCAGCAATCTTTCGAAGTGTGAAAGACTTGCCTGTTTCTCGGTTATCAACAGCAATGATAATTCCTTCAAAGATCTGTTGTCTGGTCTTATCGCCTTCTTTGACGTTAAATCCGACTTTGACAGTGTCTCCGACAGAAAGGGCTAGATCGTTGTAGGTAAAGTATTTGGCCATAGGTAATTTCTTGAAATCGAAGTGCAATTGTATCAAGACTGAGCGAAAGTTTCAATCTGATCTTGAGTAAAGCCTAATTGTTTGAGATTTTTGGCTATTTCCTCAAGAGAATCACCTTTTTTACCCCAAATTCCAGTGAGACTGATGATCGTCTCTCGTGTTTCCCAAGGAAAGATTATCCAGGCTTTTGACGTTATTGCATAGAAATCAGGTCGTAGCGTCGCCCATGGTTTTGCAAGAAAAGTAGCAGTTTTGACGCTTGTCGCATGACGATCCAACAAAAATTGTGTGGCAAAGACGAGTGTTTCTCCGCTGTCCGCCAGGTCATCGATGAGTAAGATATGTTCCCCCGTGATATCAATCGTAAACGGTTGCGTAATAATCGGCTTTTTGGTCTTCCCAGTTGCTTCGTATGATTCACACTGCAGGGTCGAAATCATCTTGGTTCCGACAATATCAGCAAGCGTTTGGGCAATAGACACACCTCCTCTGGCAAGCGCCACTACGCGATCAAACTTTTCTCCGGAAGAAAGGATAGTTTTCCCTAGTGTAAATAAATGCGCACTAATTTCAGTAGGCGAAAATACTTCGTAGAGTTGTCCATGAATCGTTGTTGTAGTCATACTCCAAAGTTATATCGTATTTGACGATCATTTGGATACTACGTAATTCCAGTAGAGACGATACAGCGGAGTAGTGAGGATGTTCCCTGGTGCGTTTTCATGTATTTTGAATGTTAATCTTCCCCGAATATCTGAATCCAATTCTTGGTAGCCGGCGGTTATGGCGAGATAGAGAAGAGATAAACTGATAATTTCTGGTTCAGGGCTTTCTTTTTTTTGTTCTTTGATAGCACTTCGAACTGAGATTCCCGACTGAATAAATATGACACGACTTATTACATCGCGTAAAAATTGATGGGCAATGAGATCTGGAGGAGTTTTTGGATTAACTTTATCTAAATACCCTGTGATGCGCCAAAACTCAATAAATTTCCTCACTTCTTTGTAGTGCAGTGCATACAAATCTTCCGCTTTTGTGAAGTTGTTGGGATCCAATGTTTCCATAGCGTCACCTAGAGAGCTTTGCAGGCATGAATAAACTCAACAAAAAGTGCATGTGGTTTGAGCGGAGTTGACTTGTACTCTGGGTGTCCCTGCGTCCCAACGAAAAATGGATGCATGGTTTTTGGAAGCTCTATAAGTTCCACCAAGTGTTCTTTGACGGATCGACCAGAAACAATCACACCCCTTTTCTCAAGTTCTGGCATGAGTTCATCATTACATTCATATCGGTGTCTATGTCGTTCTGCAGTAAGTCCTTTTTTCGTGTCAATCATCTGACCATGTTTTTTATAGCTTTCAAAGGCAATGGTTCCTGGTTTGACGATACACTCCCAACTGCCAAGACGCATGGTTCCACCATACGCTCTATTTTCCAAAATGCGTTGCTGATCGGGAATCATATGCACCACTTGATGTTTGGAGTTTGGCGCGACTTCCTGGGTGTGTGCGTCCTTCCATCCCACAACATTGCGGGCAAACTCCACCATCGCAAGCTGCATTCCATAACAGAGTCCAAGGTACGGAATTTTCTCTTCACGTGCATACTGGATACTACGGATCTTTCCTTCGACTCCACGCTCTCCCCACCCGATGGGAACAATCAGTCCATCGATATGACCAAAAAATTCTTTGAGCTGTGCATTGCTGCGTTTGGTATCTTTCTCTATCTTTGCTGCATCAACCCACAGGATCTCAGTTTCTACTTCTTCTGCCACACTTGCATGATTGATCGCATCGATGAGAGCAGCATAACTATCTTTGAGTTGGTAATCACCCGTGGTCAGATATTTCCCCACGACTGCAATGCGAAGGGTTTTCTTTTTGCTCGCTTTGGCCTTTGCTACCATTGCGTCCCACTTTTTCATAATTACAACACCATTTTTCTCATTTTCTTTCACAGTCTGAGGGAGTTTGAGTTCTTCTAAGATAAGTTCATCAAATTGCTGTTCTTTGAATATCAGTGGTATTTCGTAGACATTGTTGACATCCGGGCCATCGATAATGTGCGAGGTCTCGACATTACAAAAGAGTGCAAATCGGTCGCGTCGTCGCTGATCCATACGAGACTCTGCACGAGCAACAATGAAATCAGGCTGAATACCCAAGGAGTTGAGCGTCTGAACAGAAAGCTGAGTAGGCTTGGTTTTTGGTTCCCCGATGTGGTGTGGTGTAGGCAAGTAACTCACATGGACATGAATCACTCGCTGTTTGTGGGTGTAGCGAAGTATGCGTGCAGCCTCGTAGTACAGGATGTTGAGATACTCTCCTGCGGTGCCACCAAGCTCCACGAGCACAATCTGTGCGTTGTCTTTGACAGCAGCTTGATTGATCCGCTCGATAATCTCACCGCACACATGTGGCATCTCCACATCTTCACCGTTGTAGCCAAACGCTCTTTCTCGGTCGATCACGGTTTTATAGATCTGTCCCATCGTGACAAAGTTTGCCTTCCCCATCTCTTGACCCAAGAATTTCTCGTAGGTTCCAAGATCCATGTCGCTTTCGGTGCCGTCTTCACACAAGAACGGATCCCCATGTTCGATAGGGTTAATGAGTCCAGAATCAATATTGAGATAGTTCTCGCACTTGACGATACTGACGCGAAATCCACGGGACTTTAACAAAAGTGCCAACGAGGCTGTAACAATACCTTTACCGAGGGAAGAAAGAACACCGCCTGAGACGAATATGTATTTGAGGGTCGTTTGATTTTTAGGGCCGGATGCAACGGGCATACGATAGTATATCACTTCGAAAGTAATTCACTCACTTTCTGTTTTGTCTCTTCATTCCAGGCAACAGTATACGGAAGTTTCATGATTGTGTCTTGGACACTATTTGGAATAACGACAGAAAGTTGATCTCCACCAGGACGAGATTTTAAGTACTTCCCAATTTCTTGGAGTTTTTCTGCACCGGTTCCTCTTGGGATCGTCAGTGTCTGTCCGACTTCAGGGGCAGCTTGCGGGATGATGATCTGTGGCTCTCTCGCCCGCTCCACTTGCAGTGAAAGCTTATCATCTCGATTACTCAGCGTTCCTTTCAGGAGCACGATCGCATCCTGGCGAAGCAAATTTTTGTGTTCTGCGTAGGTTCGAGGGAAACACACAAACTCCATAATCCCCGTTCCATCATCAAGAGTTCCAAAACACATTTCTTCTTGTTTCACTTTTGTCAGTACTTGTCTGACAGAAGCGATAAATCCACCAAGTGTGACTTTTTGATTGGCGTGAACCGCAATATCAAGTTCTTTGATCCGGTGCGAGACAAACTGTGAGACTTCTTCTAAAGCGTCAGCCATCGGGTGGCGAGTGAGATAAAAGCCAAACAACTCTTTTTCAAACGAAAGGAGTTCCCCCTGAGGGTATTCTGGGATTTGCTCAAAGGTATCAACCGCTTGTGTTTTTGTTGCTTCGACTGAGGTGAAGAGTCCTTCTTGTCCATCCATCCCGACATTTGAGACAGCAAGCTTGGTTCGAAGCACTTCAAGTTTTTCAAGTAATGTCGCGCGCGAGGAAAACTCATCAAAAGCACCGATCTTGATCAAACTTTCAAGCACTTTTTTATTTACTTTCCGACTATCAGTTCTTTGGAGGAAATCCGTAAATGACACGTAGGGGCCATTTTTTCTGGTTTCAATGAGACTTTCGATCGCCGCCGTTCCCACATTTTTGATAGCAGACAAGGAGAATCTGATTGCTGATGTTGGTTTTGTTATCTCTGCCTGTGTTTTTTCTCGTTCCTCGCTACTCGTACCTGCTTTCTTTTCCTCTATCACCTCTTCTATCGAAAAGTTTTCCTGGGATTTATTGATGTTTGGGGGAAGTACTTGGATTCCTAGTCGCCGACAGTCCGCTACTCCCTGGGAGACTTTCTCTTCTCTATTTGCTCCCATCGATACACTTTCGACCGACAACACCGCACACATGTATTCAGTTGGGTAGTTGGCTTTCATCCATGCTGTTTGGTACGCGATCATTGCATACCCAGCACTATGCGCTCGGCCAAATCCATAGCCCGCAAATTTTTCGATAAAGCCCCAAACGGTATCAATCGTTTTGGTATCGTAGCCAAGTTTTTTTGCACCTTTGGTGAAGTTCTCTTTTTCTTTCACCATGATCTCAATCTTCTTTTTTCCGATCGCTCGTCGAAGTTCATCTGCTTGTCCCAGACTGTACCCGGCCATGACATTAGCAGCCTGCAAGACTTGTTCCTGATACAAAAGCACACCGTAGGTGTCTTTGAGAACTGGCTCCAAGTCTTTGTGGGGATACTTGATTGATTTTGGGTCAGATTTTCCCGCAACGAAGTCATCGATCAGCGCCATAGGACCAGGCCGATACAAGGCGACCATAGCGGTAAGGTCAGAGAATACAGAGGGTTTCAAGTTTCTCGCAAGCTTTCTCATGCCAGCTGATTCCATCTGAAAGACACCAGTGGTTTCTCCCGATGACACCATCTTGTAGACTTTTTTATCATCAAGTGGAATCGTGGCAAGATCAACATCGATTCCTTGCGTTTGTTTGAGCACTCTAATTGCTTCTTCCAAGATTGATAAATTTCGAAGACCAAGAAAGTCCATCTTCATAAGACCAATTGCTTGTGGTGAGATATTAAGATCCAAGACTTTCATGTCGTACTGCGTGACAATTTTCCCTGACTTATTATCTTTTTGGATCGGCGTGTACTCAGACAGTGGCAGATCAGCAATGACAACACCGGCAGCATGCACACTGGTATGTCGTGAGTTACTCTCAACCTTCATCGCCAAGTCCAACAGCTCTTTGTACTTTGGCTGACCGTAGTAGGCTTGAAGTTCCGGAACAGATTTGAGTGCATCCTGAATATGGACAACATGTCCCTGAACAGGGATTGGGATAAGCTTTGCGATCCGATCAACATCAGTGTATGTCAGTCCCAAGACGCGACCAATGTCACGCACCGCAGCTTTACTTTCCATGCGACCAAACGTGATGATCTGCGCCACTTTATTCTCTCCATATTTTTGCGTGACGTATGCGATCACTTCATCACGCCTGTTATCGGCAAAGTCGATATCAATATCAGGCGTACTTTCTCGCTCTGGATTCATAAATCGCTCAAACGGAAGCTTATGCACCAGTGGATCGATCGAAGTGATATTGAGTGCAAATGACAGCAGAGATCCAGCGGCACTTCCACGACCAGGACCAACAGAAATACCTTTATTCTTTGCCCAGTTCACAAAATCTTGCACAATCAAAAAGTAGGTAAGATACCCTTTCGAGTCAATGACTTCAATCTCGTACTGTAGTCGTTTTGCGACAGCCTCCAAAGAGTTTTCCTGTACATCGGTCTTCAAATAATTTGTCTTCGCATGGGCGCTAATCCCCGGATAGTATTTTTCCAAACGTTCAAATGCCAGTGTTGTGATATATGATCGTGATGTTTCGCCTTCTGGAAGTTCAAAGATTGGGAAGTGTGCTTTTCCCAAGGGGATTTCCAGGGTACATTTTTCTGCAATTTTGACTGCATTTGCCAATGCATCGGGAATATCAGCAAACTCAGCTTCCATCTCTTCACTCGATTTTAGGTAAAAATCATTACCCACCATCTTCATACGATCAGTATCGGTGATAAGTTTTCTGGTTCCCACACAAATGAGCGCATCCTGTGCTGTGCTGTCGGATGGGTTGACGTAGTGAGAATCATTGGTGGCTACGAGTGGAATTCCAAGTTCGCGTGAAATCTTGATCATCTCTTCTCTGTGCTTCGTGACTTCTGGGATTGCGGGATGTGACTGGACTTCAATATAAAAATCTTCGCCAAATAAAGCCTGGTATTTTTGAATTTCTTTGATACATTCTTCTCGTTGATCAGCCATCAACAGTTTACTAAATCGACTTGCAAGGCATCCTGAAGTGACAATGAGTCCCTCATGGTATTTGGAAAGTGTTTCAAAATCAAAACGAGGTTTGTAGGAAAATCCACGCAAATGTGCTTCAGATGTCAGCTTTAATAAATTTTTGTAGCCTGCATAGTTTTTTGCAAGTAACAGGATATGAAATTGATCAGACCCTGGTTTACTTTGTTTTTCTTCCATGCTTCCTGCAGACATGTACCCTTCAAGACCGATGATAGGTTTGATTCCTTTTTCGCGAGCCTTGTTATAAAAGTGAACCGCACCATACATCACCCCGTGATCGGTGATCGCGAGCGCTTCCTGTCCAAGGTCGTGTGCTTTCTCTAGCAAGTCAGGAATCTTTGAAAGTCCGTCAAGAAGCGAAAATTCAGTATGGTTATGCAGGTGAACAAATGAACCCATGTGGGTATAGTACGGGAAAGAGGCGAAAATGAGAAGAAGAGCCTGAGAGCATTACCAGGTAAAAGCTTCTTCTTCTGTATCGTTGGATTCTTCTTCCACTTCTTCTGCAGCGTCGTCATCTTCGTCTTCTTGTTTTACTTCAGCTTCATAGATATATGCATTGATGTCTTTGGAAAAAAGCAGAACCGTTTCGTCAGTTTGACGAAATGAATCGAGGTGAAGATTTGTAAGACGATCCAACAAAATTTTAAGCACATTTGTCATGATCAATAAAGACAGTTCATGTCGTTGTCCATTCAGACTCTTGTCAGCAGAGAGTAGTTTTGTTTGTAACTCTGCATGTAGCTCAATTAGAGATGCTATCTGAATGATATGAGAAGCAATCAACTTATCGCCCAAGTCTAGTACAAGGCTTTCTATTTCCTCCTCATCATCCTCATACAGAGATTCAATGGTAGAAACAGCAGTATTCCTTTTTTGAAGGATTTGCGCGATGATCTCGGGAGCAATGGTGAGCTGTGACCACGGTATCCGTTCTCCAATTTCTTGTTGAAGCATTGTGTGAAACTTATCTTCGTTATGCCCGTAGTATCTTTTGAACGTCGCGTGAGTTTCGATGTTTTGTTCCGTAATCTGTCCGACTGAAAAAAGAAGCCGTTCAATTCTACCCATGAGAATACGTGCAGTTTCAAAAGGTTTCTGGGTGCTGACGAGTTCATACTGAGTAATAAGACCAATCTCAACAATGTCGGAAACAAACTGTGGCGTGAGAAGCGAAAGAATGTGTTTTGAAACTTCCGGATTTTTCCCAATAAGCGTTGTAACCGAATCAGAAACAGCTTCGAGTTCTTTTTCGGACATGGACAAAACAAACGCTTTTCGTACTTCAGGGACAAGAAGTTCTTCTTGTCGTTGTTTGACAGCTTTTTCGATTGCTTCAGTAAAGCAATCATCCAGGGCACTTAGAAGTTTGATCTTTTCTCTCTTTGACGCATGATCAGTGTCATCAAACAGAAATTCAGGGATGTACCAAAATGAAAGATCTCCTGCGATTGCATCGTCCCTTTGTTGATTCAACGCCTCCTTTATAGCAGAAAACGTCACCGCAACTTCTTCGTCTTCATTTGCACCGCGTCGTACCTTCCACATCTGTTCAAATTTCTTTTGAATGATTGCATAGGCATAGCCTTTGACGTTTTGTAGTTCACTATTCTTTTGTGTGCGAATTTGGTTGATGGTTGAAGTAAGGTTTTCCAAGTCTTCGTTGGAAATTGTTTCAATTTGGAGGTGTTGGTCGGGGGGTAACAGATCATCACCAGGAATTTCTGCGTAAAATTCAGGATTATTGTTGCGTCGTGCTCTTCTGTTTGCAAGCGTAATCCTTGCACGTAAGCCTGACTTTTCTGTAAACACCTTCTTTTTTTCAAAAAGAGAAATTTCATATCCCTTCTCTGTCTCTATGATCTGGGTATAGACGCCACCTTCTCCTTTTGCGAGTGAAGAACTGTAGTTAGCGACGAATCGTTCAATTTGATGCGTTCTGTCTTTTGCTCCTTTTGTGATAAGAGCGTATTGGCCATCAGGAGAGATCATCAAATGATGTGCAGCATGCTTAAGTGAGTTTGCACTGAATTGGTGCCAAGTTGGTTGCTTGACAACTTCAGGTTCTTTTTCAACCTCAGGTATTTCTTCATGCGTTTTTGCTGGAGTGATTTCAGATGCTGATTCAACTTCTTGTGGTAATTCCTCTATTTGACCTGCTGATTCTATAGACTGAGTTTCTTCCTCTTGTTTGCGATCGTCCTCTTGCTTGGAAATATATGCATGAATTTGTGCGAGGAATTGCTGATTCAAAAAAGGCTTAACTGTATCGATCTCAAGAAGTAGCGAGTACACGCTAGGCAACCATCCAGGAACATCCCCTTCAAATCCAAAGTTTTCTGAGTTTGGTGATGAATGATAGATATACGCAGTCTCATTAATCGTCAAGATGTCAGCATCTGCAGATCGTTTAAGTGAAATTGCATAAGGATAAAAGGTACTATCCTTTTCTCCTTTGGCATGCCTTAAAGAGTTCTGTGAGCGATGCAGTGCTCGCTTTGTTGGTTCATCAATAGGAAAATCAGGTAGTGAAGTTACCGTATCTGCAAAATAGATAAGATCGTAGAGGTAGCGCGCTGAGCGTCCCGTCAGATGAACAGCACCTTCTTCAACTGTTCCCTCAATTTGTTTTTCAAATCGTTCCAACCTCGCCACTATCAGCGTATGTACTCTCTCTCCAGTTGTTGTATCAAATACCGCAACATTGAGTTGGTCTAGTACCCAGTATCTGATAAACGCCAGGCTTTCGTCTGTCGCTTGTAGGTCTTGCTCTATTTGTCGTATTTCTGCATCAAACTCTTCTGCAGAGCACAGGGATTTCTTTTCTCCATTTGTCTTCGTAAGAAGGAAATCATATCCATTTGAAAGGAGCATGCGCAATTCATTTTCTTTCCAAATTGTTTCCTGTCCATGTTCCTGCAAAAAAAGTTCTGCCTCTGTTTCTTTTGGTAGTGGGACTTCTGTTTGAACCTTAACCTTCTCTACCGGAACAAGAATAAGAGAAGCCAAAGTTATTCCGTCTTCCACGACAGCAATTTTGTACGGTAACCCTTCACCTCCGGAATACACCAGCAATTGTTCTGTTACTGGAGTTGCCAATTTTCGTTCCGGTTGGCTGTTTATTCTCTGTAGTAAAAGTGGAATCTCAGCACGTAGCTCGAGTGCAGTTGTGATATTTTCTGTGTGTATAGAGTCATCGACTACATGAAGTTCTCTGCCCTTCATGAGCTCTGAACAGAGTGCATCGGACATTTCTTTATTTTGTCGCGTTTGTTCAGGATCTATTCGCTGCGCAATGAACTCACGTAACACACTAGGGATTGGAGGGGTTTCTCGTGTAGACACATCAAGTATTGTACTCTTCTGGTCAAACCTGGAACATGAAGTTTATTGAAGTGCTTGGGTCAATGCCTCTTTGATCAGTGTTGTCTCGACATTCCCAATCTTCTTTTTCACCATCCCGATCAAGAAACCAATCACTTGTACTTTCCCTGCTTTATAGTCTGTCACAGCCTTTTCATTGTCCGTAATGACTTCATCGATTGCAGTCTGCAACTTATCATCTGACACAGAATCAGTTTGGGTGAGTTTCTGTGATTGCTCAAAGAGATTTCCAACGGTCGTTTCAAGGGTGATTTTTTTATTTATCCACTGGGTAATGACTTTGAGTGGATCGAGTTTTCTCTTTTTTCCTTCCGCAAATATTTGAGCTATGACTTCCCTGTTTGCTGGATCCTCAGACAAGATCTGTGCCTCACTTGGCTTTATTCCTAGTTTCTCAAACTCTTCTATTTGCTCATCTGGAAGGATTGGTAAACTTTGTTTGATACTCTCTATATGTTCTGCGGTAAATCGCATTGGTGGCAGATCTGGATCTGGGAAATATCGATAGTCTTCGGCAGATTCTTTGCTTCGCTGAGAAAATGTCTGTCCTTTTACTTCATTCCAGCCTCGTGTTTCCTGCGTAGGTATTTCACCATTTTCACGCAGATCCGATTGGCGTTTCACTTCATAGGTAATGGCATGTTCAATGTAGCGAAAGGAGTTGAGGTTTTTTACTTCAACTTTGTATGGTGGAAGCTCATTTTTTTCATTCTCTTCCTTTGTCTGCACGCTGATATTGGCCTCAAGCCGCATGGAACCTTTTTCCATGTCCGCAAGGCTTACATCCAAGTATTTTATGAGCTGATGGATTTTTTTGGTAAAGGCTTTCGCCTGTAGCGCACTTTTGATATCAGGCTCAGTGACGATCTCTACCAGTGGCACGCTACTTCGGTTGAAATCCACAAGTGAGACTTTTTTCCCATCAACTTCTTGGTGAACAAGTTTTCCGGTGTCCTCTTCTAGGTGAACGCGAGTGATACGCACATCGCCAAACTCAGTTTTAACAAGTCCATTGACGCACAGTGGCTGATCATACTGACTGATCTGATAGCCTTTGGGAAGATCAGGATAGAAGTAATGCTTGCGGTCAAACTTCGAGAAAAGCGCGATTTCACATCCAAGAGCCAGACCGATCTTCATCGTCCAGTCAATTGCAGTTTTGTTGGCAACTGGTAGCGCACCTGGCATACCTAGACACACAGGACATGTATAGATGTTTGGCTTCTCTGCTCCAAACGGATCGTTGACACAGCCACAAAACATTTTACTCTTGGTTTTGAGTTCTACGTGGATTTCGATACCGACAACTGGTGTATATGGTGATGACATAAGTGGATTGTCATCCCTGCGAAGGCAGGGATCCAGATAATAAAGTCTATTATTTTTGTAATTTTCTCCAGTGATTCCAGTCAGTTTCTTGTTCAAACAAATGTCCGGCAGTGATCACTCGTTCTTCTTGCCACATAGGAGCCACGATATTGAGACCCAAATACAGATTTGTTTGTTCATCCCAATCCATTGGTACATTGATTCCACAAATTCCTGATATTGAGCTCGGTTCCATCAACATATCTTCAAGTTCACCAAACATCGGGTTATCCGCACTTGCTCCAAGTTTTTGTGCAAAGCCTGGTGATGATGGTGAGATCAACATGTCATACGACGAAAAAAGATCAGCGTAGTTTTGTAGATACATGGTTCGTACCTGCTGGGCTTTGACGTAGTATTTGTCTGCATAGCCTTTGGAGAGGGTAAAGGTTCCAAGCATCATTCGTCGTTTTGCTTCTGCACCAAAGTGTGACCTGTCTTGTCCAAAACGAATGCCATCAAAGCGAGCGAGGTTGCTACTCACCTCGGATCGCTGAACGACTGTATAGACAGCGATCGCAAGATCGGGGGAAAGGATTTTTCCTTTTTCCAATGTTTCGCTAAGCTCAATCACATCCACAATCGCGCCAAGTTTTTCAAATACTTTTGCTGCATTTTCTAAAGCCTTGGCTGCTCGTGTGCCTTTGAGTTTTTCATGATCGATGTAGGTGATCCCAATCCTTTTTCCTTTGAGATCTTGTGAAAGAGCCTTCGTGAAATCAGGAGTTTTTTGTGAGGAGGACGTTCCATCGTACGGGTCATGTCCTGCGATGTGATTAAGCAGAATCGCACAGTCTTCGACAGTCTTTCCCATTGGCCCTGGACTATCAAGTGATGACCCCAT
>CAZBKJ010000018.1:8054-25843 GCA_964492495.1 uncultured Pseudomonadales bacterium | reverse complement strand
ATAACACATGTGCTTCGTGGTGAAGAGTGGATTAGCAGTGGTCCAAAACATGTGTTGCTCTACAAATACTTTGGCTTTACACTTCCGGCTTTTGGGCACATGCCACTTCTTCGAAATACTGATAAATCCAAAATGAGCAAACGCAAAAATGATGTTTCCATCATGTCATATAGGGAAAAAGGGTATCTTCCACAAGCACTGCGCAATTATTTATGTTTGATGGGTTGGTCTCACCCGCAAGAAAAAGATATCTTTACGATGGATGAATATATTCAAGTGTTTTCTGTTGAGCGTATGCAAACTACGGGTCCTGTTTTTGATCTAAGTAAACTCAACTGGATGAACGGAAAGTATATTCGGGAGGTATTGTCAGTTGATGAGCTACTCAAAGAGTTGCAAGGTTTTCTTCCAGAAGGCTTTCCAGAAGGTTTACTTGAAAAGGTAGTACCACGTGTGCGTGAGAGACTTGTCACCCTCAAAGATATCGGTCCTCTTACTGAATTTTTTTACAAAGAGATAGCCATTTCCAAAGATGTACTTCTTTGGAAGAAAACGACAGAGGAAGAAGCAAAGAAATATATTCAGTCCGCCAAGGAATTACTTGAAAACACGACGAACTGGAGTGCCGCAGAAATGGAAGTCAAACTTCGAGAACACTGCGACTTGCAGGAATGGCCACGAGGAAATTTCTTCATGACTATTCGCATCGCTGTGTGTGGTAGTACAGTTACACCGCCACTTTTTGAAACAATTGAAGTATTGGGAAAAGAAGTCACCCTTCATCGCTTAGAAACAGCCATCCAGACATTAGGATAGTTTCGCAGTTCATATATTACGTAAAGTGCCTTATAGCAAATCTGGTAGAATGCGAAGATGCCAAAAACTGTCCTCGATAAAGTCCAGCGTTCCGCGGTGAAATTACTCCTGCCGCTTGATTCTGAAACACTATACAAAACATGTGTGGAAGAAGTCCTATCTTTGTCCGGTGCAAATTACGGATCACTTTTCCTTGAAAAAAATGAGCAACTCGCAAGGGTCTACAGCAACGTTCCCGCTGAGTATCGATTAAAGCCACGAAAAGATGGAAATACGTATCAGTCTTTCAAAGAAGGGAAGATACGATTACTTCAAAAAAAGACCATAAATAAAATTCATCCTGAAGTAAAAGACAAAATTGAAGCAATTTATATTCTTCCTCTGTCATATCAGAACAAAAGAGTAGGAGTAATTACTGTTAACTTTTTGCATCAAGCACCTGAAAACGAATACTTGCCATACAGTCTTAAACTGTTTGGATCACTCGCTTCACTGGCGATTCGCAATATTGAGCTCTATGAAAGTGCTCAGGTGGCACTAAAAAACAGAGAGCTTTTTATGTCAGCTGCAGCTCATGAACTTAAAACTCCGTTGGCTGCTATCCACGCTTACTCACAATTAATTCAGCGAAAAACAAAAGGGAAGAATGATGAAACAACACGATGGATAAACTCAATTTTAGCCAACAGTCAAAGATTGAAAAATTTAATTGTCGATTTATTTAACTTAAGCCAAATGAATCTAGGGATTTTTTCATATAATTTCAGTAACCTTGATGTAGTTTCATTACTCAAAACAATCGTCGCTGACAGCACAGTTTTAAGTGAAAGAGATATCGTTTTTGCTACTGCAATTGAAAACTCAAATGGAATTGTAAAAGGCGATAGTGAAAAACTGACTCTAGTCTTTACCAATATCATTGGAAACGCAATGAAATACTCAGAATCAGATACGCAGATCATGGTGACTCTACAAAAAAGGCAGGAAAATTATGTTGTTTCCATTCGTGATGAAGGGATGGGAATACATCAGAAAGATCTTCCACACGTGTTTGAGCGATTCTATCAGGGGAAACAACACAAGCTTGGTGGTATGGGTCTAGGAATGTATCTATGCAAAGAAATCATTATTGCGCACGAAGGAGAGATTTCAATAAAATCAAAAGTTAAAAAAGGAACAACGGTAGAGATTTGTCTCCCTTCCTTTTAAGATGGAACGAAAATTACTTCACACTTCAGATAGAGCAGAAAAAAAATATTCCCCTGAAGATATCGTTTTGGGCTTAACCGATATTTCAGGGATGAGTCATAGCAAAAATCTTATAGAAACAATAAAAAGAGGAGAAAAGATTGATTTTATTGTTATGGGTGTACCTGGTGGTGGTAAATCAACTGTTGTTAAAGGTATCGAGGCGATAGCAAAGAGTTTAGGGAAGAATGTTGAAATTCGTGCATTTGATACGGTGAGAAGTGATTTCTTAGCTGAGTTGAGAGCCGAAGGCAGAGAGATCATTCACTTAGGACAACTCACTCCTGAAGAGAAAATCCGTTGGCAGAAAAAACTCCTTACAGAATTTTATGTAAGTGAACGAGATATCAGTGAAAATTCAATTATTATTTATGAAATTCCAGGTGGATTCTCACCAGATATTGAACGTGGCGAAATTCTTATTGAGAATCTCCAAAAGGATCCAAAAAAAGTTCGTAGGACTCTCGTCATTTTCTTGCAAGCGGAAACGCAAGTATATGAACGTGCGAAAAAAATTCGACAGTTAGCACTTGATGCTCCAGATGACTTCGAGCTGATCGATACTATTCGTAAAGAAGGTATCCTATTAAGGGAGCAAGAAGAGCAAGATAAAAATAGAACAGAATTAAAACGAGAGTTTGCGAAAGCCGCTACTCCGGCGCAAATTGATCTGATCAAAGATGAGTTCTTAGAACGCGTCATCGCACATCAGGCAGTTGCCAGAGTGGATATGAGGTATGACCAACTCTACCAGACTCAGGTTCATTTAGCAGTCTCAGCCATACGGACAGTCGCAACCCAATCTAATCCAGAAATCGAACGAAATGATGATGAATGGGAAAGAATTTATTTTTGGGCAATAAGTGCCGTCATGTATCTGTTGGGCAAAGGATACTATCCTGCAGATTGGAACGTACATTTTATTGTCGGGCTGAATTTTTATTTTCCGAAGATTGATTACTCTGAGTCTACGTAAAATTTATTTTTGAAAGATTGCTTCTTTTTCTTTCCTTTTCAGTCTTTTTAGTTCTCCTTCTCTTTTTCTTGCTTCAGAGTATGAATCATATTGTTCAACGTGGATAATCTTGACTGGTCTTCGGATTTTTGTGTAATGTGCGCCACTTTTTAAGAAATTATGTGCATGAATTCGTTTTTCAAGATTGTTTGTTGAGCCTGTGTAGTACGTTTTGTCACTACACTTAAGAATATAAACAAAAAATGACATGAAGGTAACCTTTATGCAAACTACATTTCTTTTTATCACTTGAGTATCGAAGATCAGCTTGTTCAAGCAGTTCTTCTGTAGTCATGAACTCAGTATACAATCCAAAGAGGCTGATTGCTGATAAACGGTATCTCTGCAGACTATCTACCTGGACTATGCAGTTTCGGTGTATTTTTTGAAGTTGTTCAGAATTGCTTGCCACCCATTTTTTTGCATTTCTCTTGGGTTTTCTTCTTCTGGATCAAACGTTTCTATAACCTTTACTCCTTCTGGCACCTGAGTGAATTCAATTTTCACGTGTCTACCATCGTCCATGTCATACTCAATAGATTCATTGTCTTTGACAACTGTATAGACACCACCAAAATCGAAACTTGCGCTTTTATCCTTGGCTGCCATGGTGGTCACGAACTTTCCTCCAACCTGAAGATCATTTTCAGCATGAGGTGCTTCCCAATCATCGGAAGCAAAAGCCCATTTTGTTATGTGTTGCGGTTCATTCCAGCATTCCCATACTTTGGATAGAGGTGCTGAAACGATTGTTTCTATTGTGATTGGATTTGGATTCATAGGACTCCTTTTTTTATTTTTTTGCTTCAAGTAGTGACTCTGGGCTCTTTTTATTGAGATGAGGAATGCGGGGTATCAGAGCAACAGCCAGTGTCACAATGATACCAATTCCATGATAATTAAAACCGAATGCCATTCCAATAGCACCTGTAACCCAGATGCTTGATGCTGTTGTCAGATTTTTCACGTTCGCACCGTCTTTCACAATTAAACCCGCTCCTAAAAATCCAATCCCAGAGACAATTTGGGCTGCAATGCGAGACTTGGAAGCAGGATCAACAATAGATGACAGAAAGGTAAACAACATGGCACCGACTATCACCATAATATGGGTGCTGATACCTGCATCTTTGCCTCGGGATTCTCGTTCTGCCCCAATAATGAAACCCGCAATCACGCTTAACAGTAAATCAAAGAGCAGATTTATTTCATTTTGACCAAAGATTTGAGATAGCATACAAATTTCATCAAAAATTATTGAATAGTCGATTTTTTCGAAGAGTTGTGAGTATACAATATCAAGAAAAATTTTCTACCCAAAAATTAATGGAAAATACAGGTGAGATTATTTCGCATCCAATACTTCAAGAAGACTTTTCAAATCAAGTGGCTCTGTTATCATCTCCACCATCCCATCATTGGTTACTTTCCACTCATCGCGAGGCCGATCGACATAGAGTTCAACGCCATTTTCATCGGGATCTCGTAAATAGATTGCCTCACTTACCCCATGGTCTGCAGCACCGTCGAGTGGGTACTTCGCATCTATCAGATTCCTTAAGACCTTTGCAAGCTCTATCCGAGAGGGGTACAAAAATGCGACGTGATACATCCCTGTATGTCCTGACGGTGGTGGTGTAGCACCTCTCCCTGCCCAAGTATTGAGTCCAATATGATGATGGTATCCTCCAGCAGACAAAAATACAGCAGATTCACCATAGCGTGCAGATATTTCAAAACCCAAAAGGTCACGATAGAAAGAAAGCGATCGTTCCAGGTCAGAAACTGTGAGATGGATATGTCCTACTGTTGTTTGTCTATGAGCCATAATACTTTCAAGAAATTACAATCCATTCTATCGTATCGATCATAATTGTGTCATGACAACTCGTCAGAGCTGGCAGACAGAAACGCTATTCAAACATCGTGTAGAAATTCAGTACAATAATTATAGATTCCAGATCTACATGTAACGAGGATGTATCCAACTGGGACTATGTGTCAAACTTTTTGCTACAATACGTACATCAAGATATATGAAAAAATCAAAACAGATCACACCAGGGGGAGTTGCTGAATATATTGAACATTCACCAACCGACGCACAAGATAGTTTGAAAAAAATAAGATCTGTCATAACTACAATAGCACCTGATGCTACAGAAACAGTTAGCTACTTTCAAATACCTGGATATTCGTATGAAGGTTATGCCTACAATGGGATGTTTGTGTGGTTTAGCTATAAAGATCCTTTCGTACGATTGCACGTAATCCCTCCAGTGATCGAAAATCACAAGACGCAACTAGCAGATTATACGACTACAAAAAGTGTTGTTAGCTTTCCAATACATAAAGAATTGCCAATACCTTTGATAAAGGAATTGGTGAAGGCAAGTATAAAAGTAATGAAGGATAAATCTACATAACCTCCATCATCGGCTGTAAATTTATTGTAGTCATGTTGTGTTGCAGGACTTGCACCGCATGATATAGACTTGTACTCTGATCGGGAACAGAAACAAAAATGTAGGACTTGCCCCGCCGATGGCGGGATCTACGCTTCGCTTCGAGATTCGGCGAGTTTAGACTTGTACTCTGATCGGGAACTATCGTTCTCGATCGAGTATGCCCGTCCCGCTACAGCGGGACTCCTAGATTCGTAAAGCGATATCCAGTTCGCGACAAATATAAAATAAACTAGAACTAGTCTAGTTTATTTTCTAGTTGCCGGACTTGTACCCTTCGGGCATTTTGACAGGTCACCTCGTCGGTGACTTGTCTTTAGATTCGGCGTAAACCACTAAATCCAATTTACGACAGTATTTAAAAAGGACGAGTAGCTTACTCGCCTTTTTTAAATGTTGCCGGACTTGGATTCGAACCAAGATAAACAGATTCAGAGTCTGTTGGCCTACCATTAGCCGATCCGGCAGTTTATTCACCTGTAGGGTATTTTATCAAAGAATTTGCATATCTGGGGGAGAAACACAAACAGCCCACAGAGAAGCTCTGCAGGCTGTTATTGAGTTACGATTTTTACCGCTTCATCCAACCTCTACCCATTCCTTTTCCCGGGTGGCGTAACCCACCAAAGAAGTAGGAAAGATCAATGTTGTTCTGCTTTGCCCAGTCTTCCAGATCCTTGCGCTGGGTATCCATGGCATCCTTTCGCTCCTGCGAACTCATGGTGTTCCATTTTTCTTTCTGTGCAATATGTTTTGTCTCAAGTTCCTTATGCTTCTGTACAAGAGCGTTCTTTTGAACCTCTGTGAGCTTTCCTTCCTTTACTTTCTCATCAAGCCACTTCACCCAAGAAGCATTTTTTTCTTGCTTTCTGGTATTTTGCTCTTCATCAAAGATCGCTTGTACCTCCTCCTGTTTTAACCCAAACTTTTGAGCGAGCTTTTGGACTATCGTGTTTGAGCGTTCAGAGCCCGAATGAGCCTGAATCTGGGTGGTTGTCATCACCCCTAACACGACCGCCAAAGCAAGTGCTGCACCAACTCGGTAGTTCTTTTTCATACAACTACTCCTTTCTTTAACTAGTTTATACAGGTGAAGTCTGAAGGGTGACTTAAAAATGTACCACTTTGTGCGCTACTACTTTGTAAGTGATTTGTAAGAATTTGGGTCAAAAAAACACCCTCTCCATACAAGAAAGGGTGTTTTCTGATTGTTTATTCTTCAACGATAAGCGTGCCTACTTGGCCATTTGCTTTGTGCTGTCCGACTGAACAGTAGTATTCAAAAGATCCAACTGTATCTGCTGTAAATTCAACCACGCCTGTATCACCTGATTGGGTAATTGGCATTTTTACCTCAAGCTCATCGATGATGAAGTCATGCATCATATCTGCACTTTTCATCTCAATTTTGACCTTCTGTCCTTTTTTGACAGTTATCGTATCTGGTTTGTAGTAGAAAGCTCCTGCTTCAACAGAAATAATTTGTACGTCACCTTCAGTTGCTGTCGTATCAGTGGTACCTGCATCCATACTTCCAGCTTCAGGGCTCAAACCTTCCGTATCTTCCAGTGTTGTTTCTTCGGTCATTGTGATGTCCTCAGTTGGGGTCGTATTTGGGGCAGGGGTACTTCCTCTAAGTGCGAAAGCAACTCCTCCAAGTGCGATAACAACAGCTGCAATAATTACAAACATTGTTGTGTTTTTTGATTCTTCTGTTTTTACTTCTGGTGTTGATGTTTCATCCATAGCAAGGTTCTCCTTTTTTTCTAGTGTTATATTGTCACTCCCACTTTTTACATTGTATTTATCCTATGCGATGCCGCTGAAGTCAAGCTGAATTTTTGCTTAGCTTTCGGGTGCTGTATACAAATCTACTTTACCTCTGCACTCTCTGTTGCCATACGAAGTACTGGATTTAACTGAATTGACGAGGCAGCGATACTACCGTCGGGATTCTCTTGTCCAAAGACTGCAACATTTTCTCCAACTTGTACATCAGTCCTCGTGCCTTTGCTGGCTTTGTTGATATCAGTTCTTTCTGAGACAAAGATGATTTTGCTACTGCCATCTTGTAACTTTATAGTGATTGAGACATCATCACTCCCAATTACCTCACCTGCAATAGGTCTACCTCCCACCCCAGCTCTCACTGCCTGATTTTGACCCATTCGTCCCGCTCCAAAGGTGTTCATTCCAGCTTGCCTTGGAAAGGAGGGTATTTTGGTTTCTTGATACTTCATTCCACCATAGAACCCCGTGCCACCCGCAATAAAAATTGCAATACAAAGTGCGACAGCAATATTCTGCTGAGTATATGTTTTCATAGATTCCTCCATAGTAGTTTACTCATATCGTAATGCTTCGATAGGCTGTAAGTTTGCCGCTGTCTGTGCTGGGTACCAGCCAAAGAGAATTCCAATCGCTCCAGAGACACTGATCGCGAGCAAAATGGAGTTTGTCGACACACTAAAGGGAATACTCATCAAACTTGAGAGCAGGTAGGAGACTCCTATTCCGAGCCCCATACCGATGAGTCCTCCCACAAAGGTAAGAATCACAGCTTCAATCAAAAACTGGGTAATAATAATTTTCTTCTTGGCTCCAAGTGCTTTTCGAAGTCCAATTTCCCGGGTTCGTTCTGTCACCGTGACAAGCATAATATTCATAATCCCGATACCACCTACAAGTAATGAAATGGCTGCAATTCCTCCCAGGAGTGTAGTAAATGTACTCGTCACTGAAGAGGCGGTGTTTAAGATATCATTTTGTGAAAAGATAGAAAAATCCGCTTCTTCTGGGCTTTGTAGCTTATGTCGTTCAAGTAGAAAGTAGCCAACTTCATTTTGTGTTTGAGTCATTACTTCTGAATTTGTTGCTTCTATCGCAATCGTTGAGAGATAATTTGTCCCAAACAATACTTTGGACGCTGTAGAAAGTGGAACATAGATTGCATCATCGGGGTTGGTAAATCCCGTGCCACCTTTTGATGTAGTGACGCCGATAACAGTCAGTAGTTGTCCGGAAACACGAATCTGGGAGCCCAGTGGATTTACCGCACCGAACAAGTCACTTGCGACGGTCGGTCCCAAAACAGCAACTTTGGAGAGGGCTGTAATATCTCTCTGCGAAATGAATACTCCACTTGAAAGTGAAAGCTTTCGAATGTCTTTATACTGTGGATAGACACCGATAATTTGTGTATTGGTATTACTGCCTCCAGCAGTCACTTGAGCACGATTGGTTAGTTCAGGTGAAACTTTCGAAACTGTTGATAATGCGGTGTTTTTTTCAATTGCGAGGGCATCGTCTAAGGTGAGGGATTGTCCGCCTCCCGAAGCACCTCGAACTGTTCCGGTGCTTTGCCCTGTGGGAATAATTGTAAGGAGGTTGCTCCCCAGTGACTGGATTTGTGACTCAATTGATTTTTGACTTGATTGACCTAACGACACAAGTGCAATCACACTTCCAATTCCAATAATGATGCCTAAGATTGCCAGTCCTGTCCGTAATTTGTTGAGGGTTAGCATCCCGACGCACTCGCTGATAAGTTCAAAGACTTCATTCATAGGTTATCCATTTGGCTTTTTTTTGTTTGGTTTTTTTGTCTTCGACGATTTTTCCATCGCGAATTACAAGCACTCGTTTGGCATGATCGGCGATATCTTGTTCATGTGTGATCATGACAATTGTGTGTCCGTCATCATTGAGCTTTTGAAAAATTCCCATTATTTCTTCCGCTTGATTGCTCGCAATATTTCCAGTTGGTTCATCCGCTAAAAGTATGGCGGGGTTCATTACCAGTCCTCGGGCGATGGCGACACGTTGTTGTTGCCCACCAGACAGTTGATTGGATGTATGAAACAGTCTGTGTCCAAGTCCAACCATACGAAGGTATTTTTCTGCGGTTTTATCTCGTTGTTGTTTTGGGATACCTGCATATCTCATCGGTAAACTGACATTTTTCATTGATGTGGTGCGAGGCAGTAGATTAAAGGCTTGAAAAATAAATCCGATTTTTTGATTTCGAAGTTCAGAAAGCTCATCGTCTGTGAGTTTACTGACAAGTTGTCCATCGATACTGTATTCACCACTCGTAGGGAGATCGAGTGCTCCTAAGATATGCATGAGTGTCGATTTACCAGAACCGGAAGGTCCCATGATCGCAACAAACTCTCCTTTGAAAATTTCAAACGATGTATTATCCAGTGCAACTGTTTCAAGCTCACCAGTTGTATATATTTTTCGAATATTCTTCACGGAAATAATAGGTTGCATAACATAACTTTTGGTAGCGTTTATCGGTTGATTCGAACTGCGGATCCAGCTCCCGTACTACGACCACCTCCAAAGGAACTGAATGGAGAAGTAGTTTGAGCTGTTGAGTTTTTAGTCGATTGAATAACTGCTGTGACGATGGTGTCACCTTCCGATAGGCCAGAAATTATTTCAGTTTGGGTATCAGATGTCATTCCTGTTTCTACTGCTTTTGACTCAGGTTGTCCGTTCACAAGAACTTGCACAGTTGTTTGTCCGTTTTCTGACTGAATTGCGGTTGATGGGACGATGAGAATATCTGCTTTACTGGCTGTAATGATGCTTGCAGAGGTAGACATGTTTGGCAAGATATCTTCATTTCTTTCATCCAGTGCGATGACGGTTGGGTATGACGTGACACCAGAAGTGACCGATCCCACAGTATCAATGCTGACTACTTTTCCTGTGTAGGTTTTGTCCGCGTACGCATCTAAGGTAATCGTGGCTTTTTGTCCAACTTTGATTTTTGGAACATCTATCTGGGTCAGATTTACTGTGATGGTGGGGATTGCACTCGTCGTTACACTTGCAATTTTTTGTGAGGAAGTACTACCTGAAGTTGTTGTCTGGGCGGTGATTACAGAGCCTTCCTGCATGGAAAATCCTGTGAGCCTCCCGGTTAGTGGAGCATAGATTGCTGGAGACGATTGTTGATACGAAATCCACGATGCACTCAGAGCGTTTTGAGACTGAGTAATAGCATTTTGTTGTCTTTTGTACTCTGATTCTGCCGCTAACCATTCCGCATTGGCAATAATGTACTCAGGAGTACCTTTGTCGACATTTTCCGCAACTACTCCATTGATAAACGATTGGTTGGCAGTAAACATTTTCCCCTGTGCTGAATATAAACCACTTCGTGCACTATCTACTGCATTTTTTGCCGACTGATACGAAGAAAGTGCCTGAAGCTGGCGCTGTTTTCCTACTTGGTCAAGTTCAAGATCAGCAATTTTTTGTCCAACTTTTACACTGTCACCGTTGCTCACATAGATTTTTTGTACGACGCCTGATGCTTGTGTCGTTACTTCCACGTTATTTGCGGTCGAAACCTGTCCAGAGCCTGTGACAGAAACAATGAGAGTCCCTTTTTCTACCGTAGCTGTCTGGTATGTGGGTACGGCAGATGCAGAACTGGCAAACCGTGTATAGAGAAAGTATCCAGTGCCAATAAGTAGGAGAACAAGGAAAACTTTTCCAAAGAGGGAACGATGTTGAAACCACGCTGCTGCGTTTGTAATCAAATTTGAAATTGACGTAAGAATCATCATATATTTGTATTGTAGTACCTCAACTGAATTCAAGCTGAAGATGCCTTGATGTGTATTTTTACTCCTTTTGGAATTTTCACAGTAAACGTAGAACCTTTGGATAGCTCACTCTCTACACTGATAGTCCCTTTGTGGTTCTCTACAATTTTTTTCGCAATTGCCAGTCCCAAACCATATCCTCCATGTGTCGATTTCACACGAGCGGTATCAGCCCGATAAAAGCGATCAAACACATGCGGGATATCTTTTTTTGCTATACCAATCCCTTGGTCTTGTATGGAGACAGATACAGATGAATCTTTTTCTCTTTGTTGAACTGAGATTTCAGAATTATCAGGACTATATTTTATTGCATTATCTAGAAGTATAGTAAAAAGATCTATAAGTGAACCTTCGTTTCCATGCATATGAAGGTCTTTTGTAGGAGAAGACAGTGTAATGTTTTTTGCTTTCGCAAGGACAGTTACATTTCGTATCGACTGTTGCAATACTTTTTCAAGTGAAACCATGGTGAACTGTGAATGGCCATTTGGTTGGCCGTACTGTGCCAACTGTAGAAGCGATTCGGAAAGGGACTGCAACCGATTCACTTCTTCTATACTCTCACTGATAATAATCTCAGCTTCTTTGTGTGTTCGATCCTTCCCACGAAGGTAGACTTCAAATGCTGTCTTTAATGAAGTTAATGGTGTTTTAAGTTCGTGTGATGCATCACTGACAAATCTGTTTTGTTCTGTGACCATTTCCCTGATGGGTTTGAGTGTACGTCCGGCAAGAAGATATCCTAAACTTCCAGAGATAATGATTACACTTGCATTGACAACTGCAAGCATCACGAGAATTCTTTGACGAGTTTCTTCCACGATATCTAAATTTAAGCGAACTAGTGGAGGCAAAAATCCGATACTTTTATCTGCTCCAAAACAGCGATCTTCTTGTAACCATCGCTCAATTCGAAAACGCTGCGTTTGTTCAAAACGCATCACTTCGTTCATAAGTACTCGGTACAAAATTGTACTAAACATCAAACTGATACAGAGTGTAATGACTACATACCATGAAGTGAGCTGAATACGAGCGGAGTGAAACATACTTACCCTTCGATCATATACCCAAAACCTCGAACTGTACGTATGAGAGGCTTCTCTTTGGCAAATGGATGATCTATTTTTGTACGTACGTTTCGAATGTACACTTCGACAGTATTTGGCAAGATGTCTGAATCATAGTCCCACACGTGAGAAATGATTTGGTCTTTGGTGAGGACTGTTTTGGGGTGTCTCATGAGATATTCAAGTAGAGAAAACTCTTTGTTTGAAAGCTGAACTGGAGCTCCATTTCTTTTCACCTGATAGTTCTTCGGATCAAGTTCAAGTGACCCTACACGCAGTATCGATGATGCAGTGACGGAGGGACGGCGTAGCAATGCACGGATTCGCGCGAGTAATTCTTCGAATGAAAAAGGTTTTGTGAGGTAGTCGTCAGCTCCTGTGTTCAAGCCTTCTACCTTATCTTGTGTCTGACTTTTTGCAGTCAACATAAGAATAGGCGTATGTACATTTTGTGCTCGCAAGGTTGTACAAATCTGCAGGCCATTCATTCCTGGAAGCATGAGATCGAGCACAATACAGTCATATTCCTCTGACGAGGCGAGATCAAGTCCTTCTTCACCATTATAGGAGACATCAACAGCAAAACGCTCTTGCTCTAGGCCTTTTTTGAGTGTATTGGCGATTCGGTGCTCATCTTCAACGATAAGTATTCTCATACTAGTAGTATAGCTGAGTTACTGAAAATGGGCTGAACGCTTATCTAGAGTGAGAAGTGTGATTATTTTCGCTTAAATAGTACATGCAAATTATCCAAAGGAACATGAATCTGTGTTGGTCTGCCATGCGGACAAGTAAACTGATTCTTGGTAGTAAAGAGTGTTGTGATGATCTCACGCATTTTTTCTTGCGAAAGTATGTCTCCTGCTTTCACAGCACTTCGGCATGCAAGGTAGGTGAGCATCTTATGTGTGATTGTGTCTGTTTTTCGAATGGGAAAACCAGATTGAAGATCTGCAAGTAGCTCTTCGATAATAGGAACTGGATCGCGATCTAACAGAAGCATTGGAACTTGGTGTATGGTGATTCTTTTTTTCTCAAAAGAAAACGAAAACCCAAGTTGTTTGAATATAGATAAGTGCTCCTGTAGTAAAAGTAGATCATCATTTGATAGTGCTATTTTTCGGGGTTTGGGTAGAAGGGCTGATTGTGTTTTTTGTTTTTCAAATTCCAAGGAAAATTGTTCATATAGAATCCGTTCATGCGCTGCGTGTTGATCAATCATCAATACGCCATCAGTCGTCTGTACAAACAAATATGTGTTATGCAACTGGAGAATCAACTGGTCTGATGGAGGTTTTGTTTCTTCTTTCAAGACCGCTGATTTTAGAAGTTTGCCTGCGACTGACTGACTGATATTTCCAAATGTTTTTGTATCAGTAAGCGATGATTGAAACGTTATATCGAATCGAGAGAAACTTTCCAAAACTGCGGTATGCACTGCGTCATACACCATCTCGTCAGAAGAAAAACGAACGAGTTCTTTTCGCGGGTGAATATTTATGTCGACAAGTTCAGGTGGAATAGACAGCGATAGAAAAAAAATAGCGTTTCGATCTTTTGGAATCGTTTCTTTCAATGCGTCTTTAACCGCTTGTGAAAGGAGTTTACTTGAAATTGGTCTGTTATTGACAAGGATATACTGTTTGTTTGGAAGGAGCGTTGTTTGCGAAGGGTGCGCAATAAAGCCGTCAATGGACACATAGGATGTTTGCAACTGCAATGGAAAAAGATTGCCGGAGACTTCCTCTTCAAAAAGATCCTGTAGTCGATCTTTGAAAGTTTCAGCCTTTTGAAGATCAAGGAGAATTTTTTTGTTATGAAAGAGGATAAAGCGAATTGATGGATTAGCGACTGCAAGAGAAGTCACGACCTGAATGCAGGTTCGTAGTTCTGTTTGGCTACGTTGCACAAACTTTTGACGGGCTGGGACATTTTTGAACAAGCTGTCGACAATAATATGGGTACCTTTGGGAATCCCTACAGATCCTCTTTTTGTAACAAGTTGATCATCAATCTGAATATAAAAACCCACATCACTATCTTCAGTTCTACTCTGAATTGTGAGACTGCTTACTGCAGCAATACTTGCGAGCGCTTCACCGCGAAAACCTTGTGTGCGAATGTTCCCTAAGTCTTGAATAGATGTAATCTTGCTTGTTGTATGCAATTTCCAGCTTACTTCGATGTTTTCAGGGCTCATACCAGTTCCATCATCGCGAACAATCATCTGGGAGAGACCACTCTCTGTTAATTCAATGCGAATTTGCGTCGCTTTGGCATCTATAGCATTCTCAATGAGTTCTTTGAGTGCATAGGCAGGTCGCTCAATGATTTCACCGGCAGCGATCTGTGCAATGACTTCCTCTGGTAGCTCAATGATAGTTGTCATGATAGGTTTTTGAGTTTTTTTTGTAGTGATGAGAGTGTGTTTAGCGCATCGAGTGGAGTTAGATTGGAAATATCAAGTGCAGTGATGGTTTTTTCAAGTGTACTCGTTCTTGTATCCGGAATTTTCTCTTTCTTTTTGATGTTTGTATGATCAAATTCTCGTGCATGTTCTAGCTCGTGAAGTTTTTTTTCTGCAATCTTGATAACTTCATCGGGAACCCCCGCCTTTCGTGCGACCGCTATTCCAAAGCTACTTGTAGATTTTCCTTGGACGATGCTGTGTGCAAATATTGGTTCGTCATTCTCTTCAATCACAGACATGTGATAGTTTTGAATCTGGATGGGATATGTATCTGCCAGCTCCTGTAGTTCATGGTAGTGAGTTGCAAAAAGTGTCTTTGGATGTGGATTCTGTGATGTAGCAAGGAATGATGCGACTGCCCACGCGATACTAATTCCATCATAGGTGCTTGTACCTCGTCCGATTTCGTCCATCACAATTAAGCTTTTTTCGGTCGCATTGTGCAAGATGCTTGCTGTCTCGACCATCTCAACCATGAATGTTGAAAGTCCGGAAGTGATCACGTCGGATGCTCCACTTCGGACAAAAATTCGATCGACTACACCAATATATGCTGTACGTGCAGGGACAAAGCATCCGATATGAGAAAGCAACACAATCAGAGCCACTTGTCTCACAAACACTGATTTTCCCGCCATGTTTGGCCCGGTAATGATAAGCAACTGAGATTTATGTGAGTTGAGATGTACAGAGTTTGGAACAAACGGTGACTCGGTGAGTAATCGTTCGACAACAGGATGGCGACCATCTTCTATGCGAATTTCATTGGAAAAAAGCATTTTCGGTTTACAGTAGTTGTGTTTTTTTGAGACTGTCGCAAATGAGCACAGGCAATCAAGAATTCCAATTGCATTCGCTGCTTTTTGAATTGATACGGTATGCTCTAACACTTCTTGTAATACATTCTGATATAACTCATATTCAATTCGATTGATCTCCTCCCGTGCTGTCAAAATTTTGCCTTCATACTCTTTGAGCTCTTCTGTAATAAATCGTTCTCCGTTGACGAGGGTTTGTTTTCTCGTATATCGTTTTGGGGCAAGATGAAGATTGGCAGTCGTTATTTCAATATAGTATCCAAATACTCCATTGAATCGTACTTTGAGTGATTGGATCTTTGTAGACTCTTTCTCCTGTTTTTCAAATAACTGTATCCATTCTTCTCCTGACGATAATAGTGCCCGAAGTGAATCGAGTCGCTTATTCACACCAGGAGCAATAAGATCACCTTCTTTTAATGTTACTTTTGGTTCGGGAAGGATTTTTTGATCAATACATTTTGTTATTTTTACAAGGACATGGCTAAACGAGGCTTCTGATTCAAGTTCAAAAAGAGCTGTGAGAAAAGGAAAGGGACGTGACTTGATACATTCACATATTTTTAGAATCTCGTTGAGTGCGTTTTTGAGATTAATAAGATCTCTCGCATTTCCGATGCCGACCGATAGTCTTGATATCATGCGCTCGATATCATGAATGGAATCCAATTGTGATTCTATTTTTTTAAGTACCTTGGTGTCTTTTTGTAGAAACTCAACGGCATTGAGGCGTTCGCAAATAGACTGATGAAGAGAAAGTGGTTCAAGTATCCAGTGTTTGAGCATTCGGCCACCCATGGCTGTGTGGGTTTCATCAATCACAGAGAGTAGGCTTCCTCTTGTGTCATGCTCTCTGATAGTTGAAAAAAGTTCTAGGTTTATTTGAGTTGCGCGATCAACAACGACTTGAGCGCCTGATCGAATTCTGGTGATTTTTTTGATATGAGCTATTTTTCCTTTTTGTGTATCTGATAAATACGAAAGAAGGATTGACGCACTTTCCTGAGCTAACGGCAGCGAATGCACTTCAAAACTTTCAAGTGTATGCAAGCCAAAATGCGTCATGAGTGTTTTTCGCGCGTTTCTTGCCTGTGACTGCCAGGTGGAGATACGAGTGAGATGCATTCGATTGTTTTTTTTTAAGTTTCGAAGCACTTGGGTATTTTCGTATAATGCAGAAGAGATCAAACATTCAACTGGATGATAGTGATCAATAAGCGCAGAGAGTGGGATAAAGGGATCATTGTGGTCTTGTTCATCAACAAGAAACTCACCGGTAGATAGGTCAGAAAATGCGACGCCTATTTTTGTATCTTTTATTGTGAGCGCAAGGATATAGTTGTTTTCTTTTTTCTCCAACGCTTTTTCATCAAGCACAGTTCCAGGCGTAACTATCCGTACAACGTCACGTTCAACGAGCCCTTTTCCTGTAGCCTCTGAAAGTTGTTCACAGATTGCAACTTTGTATCCTGCTTTGACAAGTTTTGCCAGATATCCATCAACTGCATGGTAGGGAACACCAGCCATTGGAATACGCCCATCTTTGCCTTTGCTTCTACTTGTCAGCGTTATTCCTAATACTTTTGCACCTATATGGGCATCATCTAAAAATAACTCATAAAAATCCCCCATGCGATAAAACAACAAACAGTCCTTGTAGTTGCTTTTAATTGCAAGATACTGCTTCATCATGGGAGTACTAAATTCTGGAGGCATAGGATGAAGTATTGTTGTAGTTTTTTTGAACAGGAGAGTCAAGTCGAAGAAAGACCTACTTATTTTTGGAGTGCATGGAAAAGATCAACAAATTTTTCATAGTTACTGTAAAAGAGAAATGCATTCAACAGTAATAGTCCAGGGAAAATGAGTAATTTCTCCACAAAGAATCCGCTTCGAATCCGAAGGAAACGAAAAGGAGGGATGCCTACTTTCCACATGATCGGCCAGAATAACGGGACGCCTTCTTTGGTTGGCATATCAAAAAGAAGATGGCTCACATACCCAAGCATAAACGACCACCACACAATAGTCATATCAACTAACACTATGGAATCAACTGCATGTAGTGCGAGTGCAACGAGGTATCCAAAAAAACATGTTCCGATGATTGAGTGTGAGAGGTGTCTGTGCCCTCCTAAAAATTTACACACAAACTTTGATAGTAATGGGCCACCACGAAAGTTGTCCCATAGATCAGATGTTGGTTGATCAATATCAGGGAAGAGACTTCCAATAAAGTTCGCACCAAACGCTGTAATTG
>CAZBKJ010000018.1:6324-8044 GCA_964492495.1 uncultured Pseudomonadales bacterium | reverse complement strand
TGTAATTGCGGTTGCGAGTGTCATTGTCGGAAGAGTAGGTGAGAGCACTACAAATAACGTCAATGCTGTCATTCCTGCAATATCGTGTGTTCGTCCAGTCATACTATTTGTGAATCTAGGATTACTTGGTGATTATTTTTACCCGGGCAAAGTCGAGAATTGACTCGTACTGAAGCGTTGTTTTCATCTGAACACGATAGACTTTATTTCCAGCATCCAATGTAATAGGAGAGGAACCTACAAATGTACTCTTATCCTGATCTGTCGAAACTTCTGAATTCCAAACAGGATGTTTGTCAGTGACATTGTATAAGCGAGCATACACACGGCCATTCTTTGTAGGAATTCGCAGACTCGTCTCAAAATAAACTGTTGAAATGTTTGGGTAACTTTGCGTATTGATATAACCTTCTGCCCCTGAAATATCTTCCCATTCATTATTTGTTGTCGATCCTGTTCCAAGTGGAACGTAGTTTTCTAAAGGTTGAGGTGCTTTGGTTGCTGTTGCTTTCGTTGTGCTTGTACTTGGTTGTGGTAGTGCAGCGATAGTCGCAACTGCATCCGCGATGTTTTCTATTTTTCGTTCAAGTACGCGCTGACATGCTGGTCCGCATCCATCCATCGGAAATGACTCTGGTGTACTCAGTGGTACAGAGTTTGTGACAATTTTTTCTTCATTTCTTTGCTGAAAGAAAAACACATTGAGAATGACAAGGTTTCCAATGATAAGCACAAGGCATACTCCAAGCGAAATTTTCAAGAAAGAGCTCATAAACCCATTGTGTCATGAAGCGAACGAGAAAATCAAGAAACCCTAGAAATCGTAGGTGCAGATGAGATACAATGAGCTCTTATGAATTCAACTCCAGAATCCCCACATCAAGAACATTTTACCGTTTCGGCTTTTTCTACCTATCTCAAAGAGATTGTGTACGGTGGCACCGATGGAATTGTCACTACATTCGCGGTCGTTGCCGGATTTGTGGGATCCCAGTCATCCAATTCTGTGTCACTCCCGATCATCACGGTGCTCCTGTTTGGATTTGCCAATCTATTGGCTGACGGTGTTTCCATGAGTTTGGGAAATTTTTTGTCGTCACGTTCGGAGGTTGATGTCTACAAAAACAGAAAGAGAAAAGAACGACGAGAAATTCAACAGAACCCACAAGAAGAAATTGAAGAGACCAGGAAAATTTTGGAAGAGAAAGGTTTTACCTCACAAGATGCAATGACACTCACAGCAATCTATCAGAAAAATGAAAACTATTGGCTCGATTTCATGATGAATCACGAACTGGAAATTCCAAATCCTGAAAATCAGAGCAACATTCTAATGGCAACTGCAACGGGCCTTTCATTTGTTTGCTTTGGTTTAATTCCGCTTATTCCATATGTGTTGTTTCGGGAAAATGGATCAGTCTTTCTTTTTTCCTGCATTGCGACTGCGTTTGCGCTTACCGCACTTGGACTTCTTCGTTGGAAGATATCTCGACAAGGCTTTGTTCGCTCGTTAGGTGAGACATTGATCTTAGGTGGATGCGCTGCTGTTATAGCGTATGTTGTCGGCACGCTCTTTCATTTCTAACGTCAAATCTACAAGATTTATTTCAACGTTCTGTTAAAGAAATCGACCGAGCGATTGAGTGCGGTTCGTAAATTGTTCGCAAGGTTGTGATCATCTCCTTGATAGACAAATAACGTTGATTCCATTCCAGCTTCT
>CAZBKJ010000018.1:0-6301 GCA_964492495.1 uncultured Pseudomonadales bacterium | reverse complement strand
GTATTTCGCCAATTTCTGTTTGTCGGGGAGCCAGATGGACTGGGACTCGCAGTATTTCGTCTGCGCCAATTATTGAGTAAATCTGGATACGAGCCCACAACTCCAGCCCAAATATTCCCTGACTTAATGTCGGGATCGATCACCATAGCTCGAAGCGTAATGTATCCACCCATACTGTGCCCCCACATACCAATGCGATTTTTATCTGTATCCGGATAGTTTTTCAGTGAAGTCGTCGCGTTTAACACATCAACTGTATACCCAGGTGATCCATAACCGCCCTCAGCAAGCCCCTCTGAACTTCCATGACCTCTGTAGTCAGATTTGAAGGTAATGTATCCAGCGCGTGCGAACGCATCTTGGTAGGCAACGTATTTTTCAGTCGTACGGTAGACGGAAGGCTGTATGTACCCATGATTAAATACAATGACAGGGAAGCCAGTCTCGGGTTTTTTTGCTTTGGGAATTGTCATGAGTGCATAAATCTTGTAGCCCTCTGACAAGTAGCTGACAACATGACGGGTATAGTTGCTTCCATCAGGAAGTTTTTGCTCAAAAGTAATATCACTTCCTGGATACTCTTTTTTTCGCATGACTTCGATCTGAAGGTCATTGGTTTGTACTCTGTTTGTTCCTGCTTCTAGTAGGGAATCACTTTCTCCATTTTCCATCGCATCATTTGAAGAGGGCACCTGTGGAGTTTTGGCACAGGAAGCAAGTAGGAGAGCCACAAAAAAGAAGGCAATAAATCGCATTGCTGTACTATACAAAAAAAATTCTGAAAAGAAACTGAAGATAATCAACAAGTGTAACGCAGTAATACTATGGGCTTTAAGAAAAAAAGAGAGTTCATGTCGCACAATCATTGTTCAGACGAAACCGTTTTTAGCGTAGTGATACCTACTACAACAGTACCTGAACGACCTTTTATACAAAACATGATGTTGAGTCTGACTCGAGAATTTTGGCAGTTTTGGTTTTTCCAGATAAAACACGAATTTGTTATCTGGTTTTGCGTACTCATCTATAACTCATGGTATGCGTGGACTGGTGATGAAACTATCCGGCAAAAGGAGAACGAAAGGAGTATGATTTCATCAATTACAAAAGTGTCGAGAAAGGACATGCGTATGGCACAACAAGCTGAGCTTCAAAAACCGTTACCTGCTTCTCCAGATATAAAAACCAAAAGTTCCAATGAAAACAAAAGACTTTGGGATCCCAGTATTTTCGAATTTGATAATTTTTCGCAGTATCTTGTTGTCTTCGATAGGATAATTACTGAAAAAGACCGCCTGCGTTCAGGTGTCAACTTAAGGAATTAAGTAACTTTTCCATCTCTATCGTCGCAACAGCTGTATATTGATCAGCGCCACCGTAGTAGAGAAAGAGTTTTCCGTCTTTGACGATGCCTCCACAAACAAATGTCGTTCCAGGTCTGACGCCATTATTTTCATATGGTGCATCTGGCTCTAGGATAGGTTCATCCAGACGAGCAAGAATGTGATCAGGATATTCGAGATCACACAGTACTACTCCTTGTCTGTATTTTCTATCCACTGATGAAATACCATGGTAGATAACAAGCCACCCTTTCTCAGTTTTGATTGGAGGGCAGGAGATGCCGATTTTTATGTCATCCCACTTCCCTTTTCGTGGCTCCATAAAGATGGTTCCAGTGAGATAGTTCTTTTTGACAAACTCAATGTCTTCGACTGCATCGATCCACATGTCAGGATCAAGTCGGTGGAAGAAGTAATATTGGTCACGAATCTTTTCTGGAAATAGCACCACATCTTTGTTGTTTTGTCTTGGATCAGTGATGATCAGTGGTCGCGACCAGTTCCATTGTCTGCTCACAAAATCCGATACGCTAATAGAAGTTAGGGCAGCTTTTGTGGTACTTTGGGCATCATAGGCGGTGTAACACATGTAGATTGTATCGCCTATACGAGTCAATCGTGGATCTTCACAGCCAGAGTTCCCTGGTCGTTTTTTGATCTCTTCATCATCTCGTGGGACATAGATAGGCTCTGGTAATCGCTCATCAATATGTATTCCATCAGAACTGACAGCCAGTCCGACAGTAGAGGTGTCTTCATCCCCCATTGCACGGTAGAGAATGTATACTTTTCCATCGATCTCAATTGCTGCAGGGTTGAGTGTATATTTATTTTCCCAAGTGTGTTCAGGAATTGGGGACAGGATAGGATTGGTTTCGGGTCGAACCACTGGTGGTTTTTGGGCGGTAATGATTTTTGTTGGATGTGACGAAATGAGGTGGAGACGATCAAGTAACTTACTAACACTACAACTCGCAACACAACATGTCGTATCTGCAGCTCCATATGCAATAAAAAGGGAATCGTTATCAATCAATGCTCCGGTTGGGAACACAATATTTGGCACAATGCCCTGCTTCTCATACGACATCTCAGGTAGCATAAACGGCTGCTCTGTACGAGCAATAATTTTCCTTGGCTCCTTACTATCAAAGAGAATTGCCTCAATTCCAAAAGTCTTTCGATCACTCTTATACCCTGAAATGTATGAATAGATAAAGAGCCAGCCATCAGCTGTGAGAACTGGTGGTGCTCCGACTTCAACCTGGTCATCTGGAGAACGAAGTAGATCAATGGTATGGGAGTCAAGATTTTTATACCACTCATCCCAGTACTCTTTTGACCACATATCTTCTTCTCTTTCAAACTCGGCGTAGCAAATCTTTGCCGGAGGCATGTCTGTGTGGACAGTGAGAAATGCTGCGAATTTTCCATTGATCTTTTGTGGGAACATCACCATCGCTTTGCTATTAAATGGTGTGACGGTTTGCTTTTCAAACGTCACGAAGTCTTTGGTTTTTGCGATCGCAATTTTTATTCCATCGGCAGAAAATGGGAATGTAGAAAGGGCAGTATAGGTAATGTAATACGTCCCATCAATACACACGATTCGTGGATCTTCACATCCATATTTTTCCCAATCGTACTCAGGACACAAAAGTTGTTTGCGATCTTCAAAGTGAATACCATCAGTGCTTTTGACGTACCCAATAGTGCTTTGTTGCATCATAACGTCACCATATTTTCCAAGCGATGACAATGCTCGGTACACACAGTGATAGGTATTGTCTACTTTTACGACACAAGGATTAAATACAGCTTCTGCTTCCCAGGCATTCATGTGATTGGGGATGAGAATTGGGTTTTGGGGAAGTCTCGTGATAGTAACCATACGTGGGTAGCTGATACGAGAGTTACCTATACAAGGACATCTCGACAGTGTGTTTTTTATGCTAATTGGTGTTTGGTATGAATACTCACAGGTTGTAGAGCTGGCGTTCCCATGTCTTTGAGTTCACCTAAGAAATTATCTAGATTGGCCATTGCTGCACACACTACTGTATCTGCCCCACCGTAATAAACATAGAGCATATTGTCAACAACGACAGCGCCACATGGATAGGCAACCCCGGCCTTCCAGCCAATGTTCTCATGATCGTGATCGGGGGCAAGTATGGGTGAGACAGTACGAGCAAGTACTTTCGTCGGGTCTTGCAGATCCAGCAGCATCGCTCCCATTTTGTATCGACCCGGATCAGACTCCCCAACAGAGTGGTAGATGAGCAACCAACCGTCTTTGGTTTTGATTGGAGGCGCACCTGCACCAATTTTTCGGTTATCCCAACCGGTTCTTGTTGGAGAAATTTTGAACTCCCCTTTCAAGTACGTGTTACCATCAAAATCGAGCGAATCAACAAAATCAACTAGGATATCCGGGAACACTCGATGTAAAATAACATACTTTCCGTTGATTTTTTCAGGGAAAATGACCGCATTTTTGTCAACCATTCCAGGTGCTGAAATTAAGACCGGTTTTGCCCAATCCCATACATTTTTCACAAAATTTTCAACTGTTATGGATGAGAGTGCAACCCGAGGTGCACTCCAACCATCGTAGGCTACATACGTTAAATGCAATTTGTCTTCAATCTGAGTCAGTCGTGGATCTTCACATCCACCCCAACCTCCACCTCCCGAAATATACGGAGATGAATCGTTGATCGTTGGTCGTTCGTTGATAGGACGGACTGCACCTTCAAATGGTTCTCTGGGAATGTATGCAGGGCTACGAAGCCGGTCAAATGTCACGGCATCGTTACTCACGGCATACCCCATCATGGAAACATCAGTATCGCCAATGGCGCGGTAGAGCAGATGCACCTTCCCATCAATAGTCACCGCAGCGGGGTTAAACGTCGCTTTTGATTCCCAGTAGTGCGCGGTTTCTGGTGTGATCAGTGGGTTTTGAGTAAGGCGCAACAAATCAGTTGCTTTCACCTGAGGTCTTTGCAAATTCTTGAGTGTCTTATGGGTGACCGCAAATAAGCCTTCTTCATGAAAGTCCCAATAGGAAATAAGTTTTTTGTCAAAGTAGACAACCCCAACTGGTGTGACATGTGCTGCATTCCATTCTTCGGATTGCTCCCAAAGCACTTCAGATTTTTTTAGAATTTTTTGCGGATCTTCGGGATCAAAAAAGACAGCATGCAGTGAGTAAAATGCGCCTTTTGCTTCCTTTCCTCGGGCAAGGAAAATAAGTAAGATTCCAGAAACTGTGGCGATCGTAAACTGCGGAGATAAACTCATCTGACCATATTTGTCATCGAGCGGAAAAACGATCGGTCTGGCTGACCGCTCCCAAGTAATTCCATCTGAAGACGTCGCAAAATGAATCCCATCATTGCCAGTGTACTGAATATATTTTCCATCAATTTTTGCATTCGGGACGATGACTCCAGCATCAAGCTGACCCTGACACTGTGCGATTGTCTCAAACTCACTTTCAACTACTTGTTTTGCAAGATAAAAGGACGAGGTATCGGTTCGTTTGTACAAGAGTTTTGTCTGATCACCCTCGTTAAAGACAGAGAAAGAGGAAAGAAGCTGAGGAGACACTTCGTTTCCTTGCTCGTCACGAATCACCGGATGGTCGTGGTGTGTATGAAGTTCAGTACCATCATTTGAGGTTGCTGTATGCAGTCTCCAGTCAAGATCAATTTGTTCTTTATAAAAAAGAGTGACTTGTTGCGGCTTCGCATGAACTCCAAGGCCAATAAGTTTTTTTTCCATATACAAACAACACTACACTCGCTTCGGCGAGTTAAATCAAGCATACACTCTAAGTTGGTTTTCTGTCTAGACAAACTCAACAGTTACCCCAACAAGATCAATCAAAGGAAAGTCTTTTTTCACTTCCAACCAGAATTTCTCACTTACTTTTGAGGAGAAGACGCCATTGTGTCCTCGTTCCATTTGTTGACACAAGCGTTGATCCCAACTCTCCATCACATTGCGGGCGTCTTTTCCGACCAAGTCAAAACTTTTTTTAGCGCTTGTACTTCGTTGATTTGATTTGTATTCATCATGAATTGTTTGAAAATTTTTGAGAAGATCAGCATGTGCTTCCCACATCTGCTGGTAGTATTTTGCATATTTTGTCATAAGAAATGAGGGTAATAGCGCGGACGAATTGGGTCAAGAGGGAGAATAGGAGGGGTTTTTTTATTGCGGCAATCGACTATACTAGAACGACCACTATGAAATGGAAACAACGATTTCAAAACAAGCGCTTTATTTTTCTGCTACTGATTGCAATCGGTGTCATTGTTCTTGTCTATGCTCTCAAAATACGAGGAGGTGGGGAAGAATTTGAGGTACTACAGGTAACATCAGAAGGAATTGAAGAAACAATAGAAGTTTCAGGCAAAGTGGATGCAACAAAAAAAGCGAATATGCGCTTTCTTGCTGGGGGAAAAGTAGTTTCACTTCCGGTCACTGAAGGACAGGCAGTCAAGAAGAATCAACTCATTGCAAGTATTGATAAACAAGATCTGCAAAAGAATTTACAAAAAGACTTAAACGACTATGTTGCAGAACGACTAGATTTTGAACAGGGGAAAGAAGATCGACAAGATATCGCTCCAAGTAACGGGGTACTACGTACTTCACAGAAGGATCAACTCAGTTTAAATAATTCTGTGCTTGATGTGGAAATTCGCGATATTGCGATTAAAAATACTGCTCTCACAGCCCCATTTGATGGGGTGATAACTAGACTTCCGATTCAAACCTCAGGTATCCCCGTGCTCTCCTCCGACATTTTTGAAATCGTCGATCCAAGCACACTCTATTTTGAAGGTGAAGTTGATGAGGTGGATATTGGGAAGGTAAACGTAGGAACTCCTGTTCGTGTCCGTCTCGATGCATATCCTGACTCGACGCTTGATGGAACAATTCAC
>CAZBKJ010000017.1:0-26994 GCA_964492495.1 uncultured Pseudomonadales bacterium | reverse complement strand
GTATTGGGTGAGCAGGTAGTCCTTGGTCGCTTCAACCCGCGCGTCAATTTTCTGGCCCGCGTTAGAATTCACGCCATTGCCCATGATGGCACTGTCACAGGCCGCAATCCCCAAAGAAGATGCGCCCAAAACGATAAAGTTGCGTCGAGAAATTGCCATGATACGCCTCACATTGCCCGGGGTCTGAAGCCCCTTGTCACTAGAATAACAGGCCAAGGCCGCTTCGCCAAGCACTCTGCCAAACCCTGCCAACAAAAGCCCGTTAGCGGCAGGGTAGGTCAGCCTCTGGCGGGGATATTTCCCCAGATTCAAGACGAGCGTCAATTTCGTCCGTAGCTCATAGTGTTCTTTTGCCTAGCATTCGCGAGTAAGCCGTAGTATCTGTTATCTTGTCAACATCGAAACCATCGATAGCGAGGTCTTTTGATTTATTTACACCCATAAAAACTTATTCACTTTGTTCTTCCACGTCTGCTGGTTTTACCCATGAAGGAAGCTCTGCATTGAGTTCTTTTATTTCTACTCGTCCTACATCCATAAGCCATCCGGCTTTTTGGGCTTTGAACGTCTCGCCGTACACTTTGACACTGTGACCTTCAAACATTTTCAAATCAACGATAGATGACGTAAGGTACACATTTTGTGACTGTCCGCCTTCGCGCACAATTCGGTGAGATCCTTCACCTTCAAGTCCACCAGCAAGCAGAACCCCATCAGCACTATCTTTAAATGCACTTGCATCAGGTGCGCCAAATGTCTGTCCTACTTTGACAGCGGCAGCAGCTTCAAGCCCTGCTTCGTCGCCACCATCAGTAGAGGTCTCAGGAGCTTGGGTCACCACAGTTGGTGTAGTCATCGAAGCAACAACATAACCAGTACCAATACCAGCGAAAATTGTCATTAAAACGAGTGGAACAAGAATTTTTGTCTGTTTTGCCATAGGGGTTTTCTCCATTGCAAGCTTTTGCGCGAAAAGATTGGGTTGTGCTCCTGGTTGTTGAGTTGATTGCACTTGGGGTTGAGTTGTAGGGGCAGTGGTATCCATAGAGATTACTCTATCATATCTCGCTGTCTTTTGGAAAATATCAGTTTAGAGCATTCGCAAACAGCTCTCTACAAAAAGATCGATATCGCCATCAAGAACAGCTTGGGTGTCAGATGTCTCTACTTTCGTTCGAGTGTCTTTTACCAAGTGATACGGATGAAGCACATAGTTTCTGATCTGATTTCCCCAACCTGCTACCTTGTACTCACCCTTCACTCTCGCAAGCTCTTCACGTCGCTTTTCTTCTTCAACGACTGCAAGCTTTGATTTAAGTATTGAAAGTGCCGTTTTTTTATTTTGTTCTTGGTAGCGTTCTTGTCTACACTCGACAATAATGCCGGATGGTACATGTTTTAAGATAACTGCAGAGTTTACTTTGTTGACGTTTTGTCCTCCGTGCCCACCTGCACGGGTAAACTGCCACTCCAAATCATCAGGATTTAACTCAATAGTACTATCGTCTTCTTCAATAAGCGGCATAATCTCTACTCCCACAAAAGAAGTTTGACGTAGATTATCGGCATTAAACGGAGAGAGCCTGACCAAACGATGAGCGCCTGATTCATTTCGAAGATATCCATACGCATACTCACCATGGACAATAAGCGTCGCTGATTTTAGTCCTTCCTCCGCACGTGACTCATCGACAAACTCCATTTTCCAGCCTTTACGTTCAAAGTAGCGCATGTACATACGAAGTACCATGCTTGCCCAGTCATTCGCCTCTGTACCACCTTGACCTGCATGGATTGTGAGAATGGCATCATGTCCATCGTACCTGCCAGATAAAAAGATCTGGGTCTCTAATGCGTCCAGTTCTTTTGAAAGTGCCAAGAGTTTTTGCGCATACTCGCCTTCCAAGGCTGGATCAGGAGAACTTGCCACCAGCTCTTCGATACTTTCTAGATCTTTCACATGATCTTCAATCTGTTTTGCCTGATTAATTACTGCAGAAAGCCGAGCATTTTCTTGTCCGATGGTTCGCGCTTGTTCTTGATTTGACCAGAAGCTTGGATCTTCTTGCATGGCAGCAAGTTCTTTCACTCGCTTGATCTTTTCAGGGATCAACAATTTCTCGTACATCATCTGAAAGCGCGCTGTCTCTTCTGCTCGTTTTGTTGTGTGTTCAATCGAGATCATGTGGATATTCTACCTTATTTACAGGTGAAAAAACTTCTTCGCATTGTCCGTCGTTTTTTCTTGCAACTTCTCAAAGGGTATCTGCAAAAAATCAGCCAGGAAACGTGCAGTCTCCATGACACCCGCGGGGGTATTGATTTTTCCACGTTGACTCTGCGGACTTAAAAAAGGCGAATCAGTTTCTACAAGTAGTCTGTCAAAAGGTACGACAGCAAGAAGATCACGAATTGCAGTTGCTGATGGGTACGTCACGTTTCCAGCAAAACTGACATACGCCCCAAGAGCCACAGCGCGTTTGACATACGACACACTTCCAGAAGCGCAGTGAAGGACAAAATGGGGCAACTCTCCATACTGTTTCTTCGCGTTTTCCAAAAGTGTGAGTAAATCCGTGTATGCATCCCAGGTGACGATATCTGTAACTTTTCTGGTGTTACGACAATGAATTATGAGGGGAAGCCTGTGCGACAGAGCAAGTTCTAGTTGAAGCTCAAATAAGTTCCTCTGGTTTTCTTGTAACTTCTCCAAGTTCTCTGAAGTACATGACGAATAATCCAATCCACACTCCCCAATCGCACACACAACGTCATCTGTGAGTAACTTCTCAAGTTCATCTTTCAAATAGGAATTTTTTTCTCTTGCCTCTTGCCCCTGACCTCTTGTCTCTGCTATCTCCCGACCTCTTGCCTCTGTTCGCTTGTTCTCGCTATCTTCTCGTTCCTGATCCCTTGCACCTTGTACCTGACCGCCCGCTTCCTCCGGATGAATTCCGACAGCAGCCTTCAGTTTCAGCTCTCTCGCAATTTCCACCGCAAGCTTGCTTGAATTGATATCTGCACCAACAATCACTGCATTGGTGACTCCTTGATCTTGTGATTCTTCCCAATACTTGGCAGGATCATCGGATAATGGTGGAAGGTTTAAGTGACAATGGGTATCGATCATAGATGACACTAATGTATCATGTCTCTCTGGCTTTTTTTACTCGCTCACGATAGAATACAACACACATTCTATGAATAGTTCTGTTCTCCTTATCATCCAAATTGTCATATCCATTCTCCTAATCGGAACCGTGCTCCTGCAGTCTCAAGGCACTGGCCTTGGAAGTACTTGGGGTGGTGGAGGAGAAAGCTATCATACCAAACGAGGAGTTGAGCGTGTTGTCTTTGTCGCAACAATTATCTTAAGCATTCTGTTTGGCATTATCTCACTGATCACCATCGTGTTGGTGTAAACTGTATCCATGTCATCACTTCGAACATTCACTTGGTATATCCAAGGGTTTATCCAGAAATACGCTATCCTGCTGCTCATAAGTACGGTGGGCGGAATCGTATTTTTTCTCGTACTTCCTCGTTTCCTGTCAAACGTCAGCTTTTGGAAAAAAACAACGTATATCGGCAGGGTAGGCAGTTTCCCACTTGCTCGCCTTCCACGGGATATTCAGGAAAAAGTCAGCTATGGTTTGGTGCAGATTGCAGAAGATGGTCAGGTAGTACCTGCCTTAGCATCCTCGTATCAGCTCGAAGAAAATGGAAAAGCATATAGATTTGCATTAAAACCCAACATGACCTGGCAGGACGGGAAAGTGGTCGTTCCTCAAGATGTTACCTATGTTTTTTCAGACATTGAAATTGCCCGCTCACAAAATGACATTATGTATCGCATCTCCACCCAAAAAAATGACGACGCACAACCAGAGCCATTCCTCCCGTCGTCGTTCCCTTCTCTGGTTTCTCAGCCATTATTCCGTCAAGAAAAAAGTAAAAATATTTTCTTTCAAGAAAAAAACACCATTATTGGTCTTGGTGAGTATCGTATCCACAGACTGCTCTATCGCGGACCTGCTATCAGAGAACTCGTTTTAGAGTCAGCCAGAGAACGACTCATCTATCGTTTTTACCAAACAGAGCACGATGCCATCGTGGGATTTAAGCATGGGGATGTGGACAAGCTTGACCTGATACAAAATATTGAAGATCTTGCAGATTGGCAAACAGTCACCAAAGTTCAGCAACTCCATAACGACCAATACATAGGAATCTTTTTTAACTTAGGCTATACAGATGGGACAGACCAGAAATACAACAATAAGTTACTGCGTCAGGCCTTAAACTATGCACTCCAAAAACCCCAAGGTGATGAACGTATTGCTTCTCCTATTCACAAAGAGTCCTGGGCATATCTTTCAAGTGAAGAAGACTTTGATCGCTTTGAGCAGGATATGAATCTCGCCGTCGATACACTGTTAAAGGCTCAACTTCAGACTCCGCTCACAATAGAACTCAAAACTATTCCTTCCTACACAGCAAAAGCTGAAACGGTGAAAAAATCTTGGGAAGAACTTGGTACCATGGCAGTAGCAGCGTGTCAGAAAGCTGGGACAGGCAGCTGTGAGAATAATAAGATTCAGGTGGATATCAGTATCAGTAATGTCCCTGATCTCTCAAACTTTCAAGTGTTACTCGTCGGCCAACAAATCCCAACGGATCCAGATCAATATGTCCTGTGGCACTCCACCCAGTCAACCAACTTCACTCGGTATAAAAATGCTCGTGTGGATAAACTCTTAGAAGATGCACGCAAATCAACCAACAGAGAAGAGCGCCGTCTCTACTATCAAGAGTTTCAGCGAACCGTCGTGAAAGACAGCCCTGTAATCTTCCTTGAGCCCATCCGCACATACTCAATCGAGAAAAAAATGAATATTTTATAGCTTTTCTTTTTTATTCTTTAAACTACCCAAGCTGCCGACGAGGCAATTTGCTTTTTATTCTTCGAGCGAAGGCTTGCCGAAGTCGAGAAGCCCTGACCCCTTGCCCCTGAACCCTGACCTCTGATACCTTGCCACTTTCCACTATTGGTTATTGAGTATTGGATATTTTCATTTATTCTTCGACTGCCCAAGTTGCCGATAAGGCAACGTGGAGTGGAGAAGCACTGACCTCTTGCCTCTGAAACCTTGCCACTGTCCTCTTGCTATCGTCTCCCTCGTTTGTCATTCCCATGAATATGGGAATCCAGCTATCGTTTCACGTTCTAATCCACTAATCTCACTAATGTACTGATCTACTGATCTCACTAGTCTTACTAATCTACTAATCGCCTGACCTCACTTCCTATACAGCTGTGGAATTGAGTTTTCAAACAGAATAATTGCAGATGGTTTTAGTTTCCCTTGTAGCTTATTCATGCCATCTTCTTCAGTGGCAGCGGAAATGATGTTTGATTGTTTCATTCCGCCTTTTTGTAAGCCCCTGATCAGTGCATCATGATTCACACTTTCAATGACAACTGCCATGTCAGCAACTTTGGCAATACGCTCTCCAAGTAGTGTGTTTTCCTTTTCTTGCACTGCCCCTAACTCTACAAATCCAGGGGTAGTAACAATTTTTTGTGAACCTTCTAAAGAACGTAAAACCGACAATGCCTGCACTGCACTTTGGGGATTTGAGTTGTATCCATTGTCCAAAAGTAAAATCTGCTGTTCAAGGAGAGTTGGCTCGAGCCGGTGTGGGACAAACGGAAGTGTTGACAGTGCTTGTTTGAGTTTGTCATCACTTATCCCTATCGATTCACCAAAAATGAGAGCTGGAAGTGTATTGACTGCATTGTGTTTGCCATACAGCGGGATAAAGCAAGAAATCTCTTGTTCTTTTTTTGAGTATACATACTCAGTCCCAGCTCTACTGATCTCAACTTGGGAGATATCATCCTCTCCATACCAAGAAATATCCTTTTTGGTTTGTAGATCTGCCGGAAGATTTTTCTCATTTTCTTTCGCAATGATTGCATGTGCATGTGAAAAACGAACCGCATCAAAGAGTTCTTCCGTGATTTCATCAAGAGACTCAAATCGCTCTAGGTGAGCAATTGTAATTGGGGTAATCACCACGGTGCAGGGACGCAGCATCTTAACCATTTGTCTGATTTCACCACGATTGTACTCTCCAAGCTCAACGAAAAAATACTGGTGATCACCTTGGAGTTTCTGGAGTATCTCTCGTGCAATCCCGAGTGATCTGTTGATGTTTCCTGGGGTCTTGTGACTTTTGTACTGTGCTGACACAACATGCTGCAGGATTTCTTTGGTGCTCGTTTTCCCATAACTTCCGGCTATAGCGATCACCTGGAGTCCTCGAGCCTGAAAGATTCGCAGCTTCACTATCGCAGCAAAGAGAGTAACACTCGTGATGAGTACCTGAGGCAAAGACAAAACAACAAGTCCCAGTTGGAGTGAATGATCTACTCCAATGAGTGGAGAAAAAACAGTCGCAAAAAAAGAAAGCAGCTGTAGTTTCACAGTCCATTTTTTGGGTGTGATCTCTTCGACCCAAGTAGGATGTGAATTGATCCAATCTTGATAGTGATTCCACTCGTACTCACCTTGTTGCAATATGCTTAGGCGTGTAACGAGTGAGAGTTTTTTTCCTTTCATACAAATGTTTTTCTTGTTAGAGCAAAAATTCTGTAACTGTTTGGGATACTTCCTTTGGAAAATCGTGATGAGGGAAATGCCCTGCATCAAAAACATGAAACTGATTCAGGGGAATAAGTGTGTGCATACTTTCACCCTGCCATACAGGAGTAGAGCTATCATTTTTTCCCCACAAAATAAGTGTCGGGCAAGCAATCGACGCTAGCTTTTCCGTGTAGTCTTCTCGCAGTATGAGATTCAATGTTTTTTTCTGAAACGCATTTGCCCATGCATAATCACTATCGAGTCCAAGTTTTTCGTACATCTTTTGTTTGACTGAACTCTGTAGTCCTTCTTTGATCTTCTGTGGGATAAGGGTGGTTGAAAACTGCAACACACGTTGTTTGAGTGTGCGCTTACTTGGTATACCGGATGCATCCATCAACAGAAGTTTGGAAGGAACACGTGAATATAAACCACTACTATACTCAAGCAAAATTTTTCCTCCATACGAGTGACCTCCAAATGACACCCTTGATTGCTGATTGGAAAAAAGCGCCTGTTCAGCGTTTTCAAGCGCAATCACAAAACCATCAAGCCACTTTGCATGTTCCGCTGTAGTCCAGCCATCTGCGGGCGTTGCGGTTTTTCCACATCCTGGCAGATCCGGCAAGATAAGGGTGAAGTGATCGGAAAGAAGTGGGATAATTGGTAACCAGCTTTCCCAGGAATTTGCCCACCCATGCAGAAGGATAAGCACTGAGCCTGAGCCTATTTTTTCATAGTATGTATCTATTTCTTGGACTTGAAGCGAGGGCATACTACCCATTATACTCATCATCTATGAAACTACGAACACCCATTCTCTTTCTCGTATTCGCAGCTCTCGTTTTCACTGGATGTTCCCAGAAAAAACAAGAAACAGCACAGAATGATTCGTACGCTATTACAGAAAGCACACCGGAAAGCACTGCATCTGCAGTACCAACGGAAACAACAAAACCAGTAGAAACTACCAAAGGGGAGAAAAAAATGACAACCGCAACTATCCAAACCAGCAAAGGAACGATTGAACTAGAACTGTATCCAGATAGCGCACCAGGAACGGTGAAGAATTTTACCGACAAAGCAAAGTCAGAGTACTACAAGAATCTCACATTCCATCGTGTTGAGAGTTGGGTCGTACAAGGTGGTGATCCACTCGGCAATGGAACTGGAGGCGGAAAAATGCCAACAGAACTCTCTCAAGTTCCATTTGAGGAAGGCTCACTTGGAGTCGCTCGTGGTGGAGAAATCACTGTAAGTAATGACTCTCAATTTTTCATCTGTACCGAAGATTGTGATTGGCTCACAGGACAGTACACCAACTTTGGAAAAGTAACCAAAGGGATGGATGTCGTAAAGGCAATGAAGATCGGTGACAAAATCTTAAGTGTAAGTGTCCAGAGCAAATAACTGTAGAGTCTACCAAAGGATGTTCATCTCATGTGGATACTACTTCTCATTCTTCCTGTATTCATTTTCATGAGTGCACTGTATTTGTATCGATTCTCAGGACGCAGAGAATTTTTGCACTTTGATCTTGTACAGTTTCTCTATGCATTTGTAATCTACCCGATTGGATTCTTGTGGCTTCGCAATTTTTTGTACTTCTTACTTAAAGAAGAGCTAGGAGTGTCGATTCGAGTTGCTGACTGGATTGTACTGGACTCCATATGTAGTGTATTTTTCTTGTACTTTTATGCGTTTGGCATTATCCACTCACTCACCAAAAGCTTTCAGCTCAAACTCAATCGAGATCCGCTGTTTGATTTGTTTGAACAGTCCCAGTATTTTCATGAATTCTTAAGTCATGTTGGAATGTATGTTGGACTTTTTATTGTAATTTCCTTGCTTTCTGTACTCAATTCCTTCATCCCAATCGATACGGTATCAAGCAAACAAACTTTTTATGCAGTGCTTGGTACTGGATTTCTGGTTGGGGTACTTCTGCATGCCGGACTTTTTAGTCTCACAGACAAAGGAGTGCAGTACACTCGGTATCGACGCATCATGAAACTCTTGTATGGATGTACGTTTCTTCTCCATTTATGTATTTATACATTCGTACGACCCCGTTTCTCGCTGGACTATGGATTCTTCTGGTTTTGCTTGACAGCACTTTCCTCGCTGATGTTTACCTCGTTTGTCTTTCAGCCGATGAAGAGATTTCAGAAAATCCTGGAGCTTCTCTCTATTGGAAAAGGAATTGATTGAAAGTTTACTGTTTTACCGTCGCTGCATCTTGCAATCGCAGTGAGTAATCGATTGGGGGCGCCGGAAGTGTATGAGTGTCAGGATCACCTATTTCAGCTTCCTTGAGTAGCGGTGTGATTTTTTCTAAAAGTTCTCCTGAAAGTACTGGCGTTCCAAATGGAGTAGGAGTTGCTTGTACGGCTGATTGCCCTCCAGAACTGCCATGTTGAGATAGATAGTAAAAAATGCCACCCAACACGATCACAAAAAGAACTGCAAAAGCACCTAAGAGAATAGTATTTGGTTTTGTAACTTCCGGCTTTTTTTCGTCCACTGCCACATTTGTCTTTGCAACAGGAGGTAAACCCACAGGTTGGAATCGTGTCTGATCATTGGAGAATGATGTTTGGTTTAGTTGTTCGTCACTCATGATGCAAGCTCCTTGGCAAATTCAATCGCTCGTAAGATTTTTGTATGGGCACTCGTCAGTAACCCCAATGACTGAGAACCTTGAACACTGTTTCCCCGTTTTGATGCCTCAATGTACGCATTGAGGACTGTATCAACTTCGCTTTGGGCAGCTGTGAGTGTACGACGGAGTTCATCGACTCCACGCATTTTTTCAGTTCGTGCAGTTTCACTAATTGGGGCAGCCTGCACAAATGATTCTATTTCACTTCGAACTGTCTCTAATGTTTGTAAAGATTCGTTGAGCGCACCAATCTGAACCAGTGTTTGTGCTTGACCTGAGAGTTCAGTGATCGGCTTTTGATGCGTTTTAAGCCACAGTGCTTCCTCATCAATTGCGGGTCTATTGATCGCAATGTCTACTCTTTTTCGATGTTCATCCATTTGAGCTGCTTCTGAAGCAATTTCTCCAAGCAACTTATCACGTTCTGCTTGTGGAACTTGATCATATCGTTGTACATTTGCAGACAAAAGTGCGAAATGGGTTCGCAAGATATCTGCACGGGTCAAAAACAAATCACGCGTGACTCTCACCGCTTCTTCCTGTGAGGCGAGTGTTTTAAGCGTGTAGTACTGTTTGGAAGACACAATGTAGGCGTCAGACTGAGTGCGATAGGTCGACAAAAACTGACGATATCGCTCATCTAAAAATGAAATATCTGAGATCCGCATCAGATCTTCTTGAGCGAGAACCAGAGAGGTACACAGCGCAAAGCTAAAAATTGAGAGAATGATGAGTAGAACTCTATGCATACAACACAGTGTATCAAATATGGTATACTATCTGCTAGTAGTCGCGTGGTCTGTATCATTTTGGATTTCTGTATGTTTTGTTCGCAAAGCTATAGAGTTAAAGAGTCCATTCTGTAAAGCCATATAGTTTTAAGTAGGAAGGTGGTGAAACAAGAATGGATTATCAAAATCAAGCACAGGCAAACCCAGCAAAAATGTTTGTTGGAAACCTGTCATACAATGTTACATCTGACCAAATTCGTGAAAAATTCGCCCAATTTGGAACCGTCGTTGATGCACTCGTCCTCACAGACAAGTTCTCAGGACGTTCTAAAGGATTCGGATTTGTTACGATGAGCTCTGAACAAGAAGCTCAAGATGCAATTGCAGCCCTTAACGAAAGTGATTGGGAAGGACGAAAGATGCTCGTAAACGTCGCTCGCCCCCCAGCCCCTCGTCAAGATCGCGGAGGTTACAACAACAACCGCTCATCTGACCGTGGAGGATACAACTCCAACCGTGGAGGAATGCGTTAATCTTTTTTAATAAAGAAAACAGAAAGGACTCCGTTTTGTAAAAAATTCGGGGTCCTTTTTTGATTCTTTACTTGATTTTTTCATCATCCCGAGTTAGGGTTATCTACAGAAGTTTCGTTTTTTAGATGTTCATGTATAAAGGAGACGTATGACAAAGCTACAACTCATGGGTATTGTTGCCAAACGAGCCCATATGCCAAGAAAAGCAGCTGAAGAGTCAATTGACGTCTTCTTAGAGGAGATTACTCGCGCTCTACAAAAGGGAGACAAAGTAGTACTTTCTGGATTTGGTACCTTTACCCTTGGGAAAGTAAAAGACAAGCAAGTCGTTCCGTTTGGAAAACATGAAAAACGACTCACCATCAAAGGTCATAAGGTGGTCAACTTTAAGCCTGGAAAACCGCTCAAGAAATTGGTCTGGTAAGTGAGTACTCTATCCAAAAACTTATGAAGATTGCTCTCATCATCGCTCTTATTGCGGGTGCTGTTGTGTTTGTCGGGAGTAAAACGTCACTTTCCTCAAAGATAACATCAAAGCTTCCTATTTCTTCGATTACCTCAAAACTCAAAGCCAAGCCTGTGGAGTCAGAAAAAAAACCAGAGGCAACAAGCTCCAGTAAAAGTGCAGTGGCAGCCAATCCCAAAGGTTCTGTCAAAGGACTCATGACCAATGCTGAGAATGTCGGAAAGTCTGTGTTTACGGCAAGTATTGCAATGGGAAAATCGGCAGCCAATATCCTTACGCAAAAACCGTCAAAACCGGAAGAGACCATCGATGTCTCAAAAACGGTCTCAGAGATTGCAGGAAAAGTTGATGATATTCCCTCGACCATTCTTTCACAAGCAAAAGTCGAGTACTGCAAACAAGTGCTGATCGATGCTACTCGTTCTGCTTCCCCCAAACCCTAGTTTTATTCTTCTGTTGTCATCCTCGAGGAGGCATCACGCTTTAGCGTGATCGCCTGGGTCAGGGATCCACAGTTTTATTCTTCGACTACCCAAGTTGCCGTTGAGACAATTCCTCTCTTATTCTTCGACTACCCAAGCCGTCCAAGAGACGGCGTGGAGTGGAGAAGCCCTGTCCTCTGTCCTCTTGTCCCTGACCCCTTACCTCTGACCTCTTGCCCCTTGTACCTGTCCTCTTGTCCCACCTCTTTTCCCTCTGCCTTTTTTTTCACGCAAACCGTACAATACTCCCATGTCTCCTCTTAAAAGATATGTCAGACGACATCCTGTACGAACCCAACGTTTTTTAGAGATCCTTCCAGGATTTTTTTCGTGGTCGCTGATACTGTTTCCATTTTGGGGATCGTATATCGTTCCTGAGCTTGTCGCGTACTACATCATCGCTTTCTCAGTGTATTGGCTCTACCGCTCACTGAGCATGGCGACCCTTTCACTGATCGCTCACTTTCGAATTCGTGCGAGTATGAAAAATGACTGGTTAGGAGACTTGAAGTCGTTAGGAAAGGATTACTCCAATATCCATCACATTATTATTATTCCCACCTACCAAGAGCCTGTGCATATTTTAGAAGAAACCCTCGCGAGTCTTGCTTCACAAACCTACCCTGTTTCAAACATCCATATTATGTTGTCGTTTGAAGATAGAGAGGGTGCACCAGCACGAGAAAAAGCAAAAGGACTCTTGGCCACATACGGCAAGACGTTTGGAAATCTTTGGGCTACCTTTCACCCTGACATTGACGGAGAAGTAAAAGGAAAGTCTTCCAACACGGCTTGGGGAGCAAAACTCTCCAAACGCTTTCTTGTTGATCGAGAAAAAGACTTGCCACTCTTAGGAGGCAACCCACATCAAGCTGCAATCCCCATTGAAAACATCACTATTAGTAGTGAGGATGCAGACGCACGATTTCATCATTCGTACTTCGCGGCAATAACCTACGAATTTATCCGTCATCCAAAAAAATACAACCGTATCTGGCAAGGAAGCATTCGGTTTTATAACAACATCTGGAAAGTTCCTGCACCTGTTCGTGTGCTTGCATCTATCTTTTCCGTGACGCAAATGTTTATTTTGATGCGACAAGATCGCTTGGTGAACTTCTCCACCTATACAACCTCACTCTCCCTCATTGATCGCATTGGATACTGGGATACTGATGTTATTCCAGAAGACTATCGTTTATTTTTCAAGGCGTATTTTGCACTCAAAGGAGACCTTGAGGTTGAACCAATCTTCTTGCCAATCATGGCTGATGCAGCGGAAGCGCATGGATTCTGGTCAACCATGTTTAACCAATATGAGCAGATCAAACGCTGGGCTTGGGGAGTCAGTGACGACGCATATATCATCAAACAATGGATTCTTGCTGAAGGGGTTCCATTCTGGGACAAAACCATCCGTGTCATAAAGACGATCGAGGATCACTTCTTGTGGCCAGTCAACTGGTTTGCGATCACCATTGGAGCACTCTTACCTCCATTCTTAAACGAAGAATTCAACCGCTTTACACTTGGAAAAAGACTCCCTCAGGTTACATCAACACTTCTCACGATCTCCCTTATCTCGCTGGTTGTGATCTTTTTGATTGACGCTCAGAGTAGACCGGCACGACCAAAGAAGGCTTCCATTTTTGGACTAATCTTACAGCCACTTGAGTTTTTACTCCTTCCAATCTTAGGATTCTTTTTCTCAGCCCTTCCAGGACTTGATGCACATACCAGACTCATGCTTGGCAAATACTTAGAATATCGCGTGACTGAAAAAGTATAGCGTATGGAATACTTCATACTTTCCAAAGATACAGTCGGTTTACTTCCTCCAGATGTTGTCACAGCTGCTAATCGCTTCATTCGCCGAGGTGAAACAATTTACGTTGGTGCCGAACACAGAATAAGTCATGCAAAAATTGACGCTGAAGTTCCAAATACAGAAAACAAAAAAATTGACGATGCCGGACTCATTTGGAGATATCGCGAAAAGCTCTATATAGACGGCAGCTCAACAACTCTCGGTATCGGAGCTGTAGACACGCCCGAACGGGAAGAAACTATCAGAGTTGCACAACAAAACACTGAGAATACGATCCCCATTGTTCGCCCCCGCTATTAATCACTAGCTGTTTTCTGATAAACTCAGTGTATGGGGAAAAAAATTCAATCACTCCTTCTTCGACACGAATACCTTATTTGGATTTTGTGCTTCTGTGCACTCCTACGGCTACCAAGTTTCCTAGAACCCTATTGGTACGGTGACGAAGGAATCTATCTCACCTTAGGCCAAGCAATCCGCAAAGGTCTTCATTTGTACAAAGACATTCATGATAATAAGCCACCACTTTTGTACTTTATGGCAGCCCTTACTGGGTCAGTGTTTTGGTTCCGTTTCTTTTTATTCTTCTGGAACTCTGTCTCGATTATCATTTTTGAAAGGCTATCTCATTTGCTTTTAGATACAAATGAAAACCCAGGGAAGACAATCATTGGTGGAATAGAGTTTCCAAAAGTCCAGTACTCAACGATCGCGACTGCTCTATTTGCATTCCTGCCATTTTTTGTTGAAGGAGCGATTGCCAATGGAGAAATTTTCATGGTACTTCCGACACTACTCGGGTTTTATTTTCTCCTGAAAGGAAAAAATACGCGGGAGATACTTCTCTCCGGATTCTTTTTTACATTGGCATTTTTAATAAAAGTTCCTGCCCTCTTTGATGCCGCTGCAGCGGGAGTGTTCTTCTTTTTGATTGTCCCAATTTTCCATGAAAAGATGACCAAACCCAAAGAATTTGTGATGAGGCAGGGAAAACAGATTCTTTTGTTTTCAGTTGCCTTTCTCCTTCCGATTATTCTCACACTTGTCTACTACGCGAGTCTTGGAGCGGGCAAACAATATATTATTGCGGCGTTTGCTCAAAATGTTGGCTATCTGTCTTCTTGGCAGACAGGCAGTCATGAAGCGCAAAACTTAGGTGAGTCGGGCTTAAAAACCCGTGCAATTATTCTTGTACTCGGGCTTCTTGCGGTTGTGGCACTGACAAAAAAGAACGGACGAACCCTCACGCTACTTTTACTCTGGTTTGCGTTCGCTCTCTTTGGCGCACTACTATCGGAGCGACCATATCCACACTATTTGATTCAGATTGTTGCACCGCTGAGTTTGTTACTTGTCATTTTTGTACAATTTTTGCAACATAGACAGCCAAAAAACACACCTTCTTCTTTTTCCCTTTTCCCTTCGATCTCTCGCTTCATTCCACCAGTAACTATAGCTACAACATTTGCGATTTTTATCGTGAGTCTTATTTCGATTCAATTCTGGTACTATCCACTCTTGCCGTACTATAAAAACTACATCATGCGTATGACAGGAAACAAATCTCAAGAAGAGTACTTGCGATACTTTGATCCAAAACTCCCTGATGTGTACAACGCAGCTACCTTCGTTACAGGCGCTACGACCAGCGATGAGCGAATCTTTATCTGGGGAGATGTCCCTGGGCTCTATGCGCTCAGCCGTCGACTTCCTCCTGGACGATTTACAAGTGCCTACCACATCAAAGACTTTAATGGGTCTCAAGAAACCGCACAAGCAATTGAACACCACGAGCTCAAATACATATTTATCGATACAACGTACGAAAAACCATTTGTAGCGCTTCAAGATATTTTGGAACTACAGTACATGAAGTCACGAGAGATAGGACATATCGATGTCTACAAGAGAATGAAATAATATGTCACTTGAAAAAATCTCACTTCACTCAGTTGTCGGTATTGCGGTAACGATCCTTTTGTTTACCGGTAGTGCATTTGTTTTTTCTTTTGCCCCAGATCAGATCCCTTTGTGGTATTCAGTTGCAATCCCAGAACAGCAGTTGGAACGAAGCGTCTGGATCTTTATCTTCCCCGCACTTAGTTTTATCTTGACTGCTATTCACACACTGCTTCTTTCCCATAAAAAACTTTTTACACCCGAGCTAGCCGCTATGTTGTGGATGTTTTCCTACATCCCACTCTTCTTACTTGTGGTAGCCTTTATCCATATAGCTACAGCTGTTCTATGATCTTCCTCCTACATCTTTTGATTCCTTTTTTTACAGCGCTTGGAATCGCCCCATTTGTCATTTCGCTGTACAAAAAAAACAAGTGGCTTGATGATCCAACCACGTACGCTCATCCAAAGGTACTCCACACAACACCGCTTCCACGAGGTGGTGGAATTGTTATTTTCGCTGCAGTAGCCCTTGGTATTTTGCTGTTTGCTCCTCACACGAAAGAAATCTACGGGATTCTTATCGGTGCTTTCATTCTTCTTCTCCTTGGGATTTGGGATGATATAAAAAATCCCCCACCACTTGCAAGACTAGGTGTTCAGCTCGTTGCTGCGATTTGCGCAGTTCTTGGTGGAATTGGGATTTCGTATGTGACCAACCCATTCGGGGGTATCATTCACTTTGATGCATTTTCGTATGGCTTTTCCGTAGGAAACCTTCACATCGTCACACAACCACTTGTTTGGGGATTGGCAATTCTCTGGATCGTCTGGTGTATGAATAGCATCAACTTCTCAACGGGTCTTGATGGCCAAATGCCTGGGTTTGTGGCAATTGCGGCACTCACGATAGCCGTGCTCACCACCCGCTTTATTGATGATCCAACACAGGGAGTTGTCTATACGCTCTCACTTATTGTTGCTGGAAGTTATCTCGGATTTTTGTACTGGAACATGTACCCGCAAAAAATGATGTCAGGGTTTGGAGCTAGTACCTTAGCCGGATTTTTCCTTGCCATCCTCGCTATTTTGTCCGGAACCAAGCTTGCGACCGCTATTTTGGTGCTCGCAGTCCCCATGGCTGATGCTGTATTTGTCGTACTCAAACGCATCCAGCAAAAAAAATCTCCGTTTCAAGGAGACCGGTCGCATCTGCATCATGCCTTGCTTGATGCCGGGATGACAAAAAAACAAGTTGCCTTCTTTTACTGGGCGAGTGCTGCTGCCCTTGGGATGATTTCTTTGAGTCTATCCAGTGGCCAAAAAGTATTTGCTATTTTGCTTGTTGGCGTTGTAGTGTGTATGATTGCGATATGGCTTCGATTATTTTTCACACAATTCGGGAAATCAGGCCGAGGCAATGGATAAAAAATCTATCGCTGTATGCGGCTCTTGTGTTCTCTGGGTTTTTCTTTGAACCCGGATATTTTTCATCTGTTACCTTCGCATTTTTCATTTTTTGTTTGTTATCCTCAGCAGTGTATATCCTCAATGATATTGTCGATGCACCTCAGGATCGGCTGCACCCTTTTAAGAAAAAGCGTCCAATTGCATCTGGTGAACTTCCTGTCTCCATAGCTCTTGGGGTTGCGGCACTGCTTGTTGGGGTTGTCAGTATTGCGTCCCTCATGATCTCACCATTCTTTACGTCACTTACAGTGGCGTACATTTTGTTGCATTTGCTCTACACCTACTACCTCAAACATGTTCCCATCTTGGATGTCATGTCGATAGCGGCAGGATTTTTGATTCGAATCTATGCTGGAGCGGTGATTGTGAACCTTCACATGAGTGTGTGGTTTTTACTGACCGTAATCTCTGCCTCACTCTTTTTGGCGGTTGGAAAAAGACAGAGTGAACGAACGCTACTTCAAGGACGAGGTGAAGATCTGTCTAAACACCGAGAAACACTCTCGCACTATACCCAGCGGCTCTTGGATGTGTATGTGGGAATGTTTGCAAACGCCACGTGGCTTACCTATGCCCTCTACACCTTTCAGCGAGATGAATTCAAACCTCAAGGAGTATTGTTTACGAGTTTGTATGCACTCTTGCCGAGAACCTTTACAGCTGAGAAATGGCTTATGATCACCGTTCCACTTGTCATTTTTGGAGTCATGAGGTATCTCCAATTGGTCTACGAGGACAACCAAGGGGAGAGCCCAGAACGAGTGCTTCTTCGTGACAAGCCTCTCCTTATTACCTGTTTCCTGTGGGGAATTTTGGTGATGGTTCTTATTTACGGGGTATAAAAAATAGTTTATTCTCATTTTTATACGATAGTGCAAAACAAGGTCTAACCCTATCTACATAGTTTACTATGACACCAGAACCTCTTAGTCATATCGACAGATCCAATTTCGTTGAGGCAGATATAGATCTTGATATAGTTACAAAAGAGCTTCTTACATTGACTCAAAATATTGCTCAAAGAATACTTGCCAACATAGAGCACGTTCAAAAATTCACACCTTCTGAACAAAATGCTCAAGCAAGAATAGTTGAATCGATAAATTTATTTCTTTCGACATATTATGATGTATCAACAAAGCAGCCAAAAAAAGAAGCTGTGCAAGATCTGGCAAAAATTTTGATCTCAAAGATTGAAATTATTACAATAGAAGAATTAATTGAAACTGCAAAAAAAGTTGTTCACGATAACAAAGAAGGAGATATAGTGTTGTGGATTCCTAGTGAGAAAGCTCGTGAGGCCAATTTTGATTCTCAAAACTCTGAAAACAGTAACGAATTTATGATAAAGCTTGTGAAGATGTATGCCAAACAACTGGGAAAGACTGTAAAAGTCGTTTCAGATGAAGAAGTGGCTCAGTATCAAAGTATCACTGTTATTGATGATGCTATTTATTCTGGACGCCAATTGTCTGCTTACCTTTCAGATCTGTTTAAAAATAGACAAAAACCCATTACTGTCAATCTATATTCTGCTCGCGCAACGAACACAGGTTTAGGTAAAATACGGGACGCTTCAAGCGAGAATAAGAACATAAAACTAAACCCTCAAATTCTTTCCAATCTAAAAAGTTTGTTTCAATCACTTTCTGATAATCCAAAGGCAAATGCATTTTTCCTCGCAAGTGGTTGTACACCGTTATTAGATATAAAAAAATCTTTTACTGAAATATGGGAATATGCAATGAATTACGTTACAAGCACCACGTTGACGATCTCACAAACAAAGGCACCTGACTCTTTTAGCTTCCCACGAATATTGGTTTCAGGAATGAAACATCGAGCTGAAGAAAACCACTACCCTCGTTTACCCAAAACATGATGTTGTGTAAGCCTGACTGGTTCTTACTCCATTCGAATTTACTCGTTACAATGACAATGTAGAGCTCTGTAAAAGATGCTCATTTTATTTCTTCAGTTCTTTTTCCCGTGCAAACGTGATCGCCTCATAGAGACTTTCAAACGTGCCGGTATCAAGCCATTTGCCATCGACAAACGCAACGTCGAGGGAGCCTTCCTGAAGATAGACATTGTTGAGATCTGTGATCTCGAGCTCTCCACGTGCCGAAGGAGCCAGTGACTTGGCTTTTTGTACGACTGTGTTGTCATAGATATAGAGTCCTGTGACTGCAAAGTCAGAAGCTGGTTCTGTGGGTTTTTCGACGATGGACGTTGCTTTGTTGTTCTCATCAAAAGCAACCACCCCAAATCGCTGTGGATCTGCTACTTTTTTTGCAAAGACACGTGCACCTTTTTCAAAACCAGTAATTGCGGTCGAGAAATCATCTTCAAACAAATTATCTCCAAGGATGAGTGTCACGTTATCATCACCGATAAAGTTTTCTCCGATGATAAAGGCTTGTGCCAGTCCGTCAGGTTTTTCCTGAACTTCGTAGGAAAATTTACATCCAAACTGTCGTCCACTCCCAAGAAGTTTGACAAAGTCACCCGCATGGTCAGGAGCAATGATTAGAAGTACTTCCTTGATTCCTGCAGCTAGCAGGGTTTCAAGAGGATAGTAGATCATCGGCTTGTTATAGATGGGAAGAAGTTGCTTGCTTGTAACTTTCGTTAGAGGATTCAGTCGTGTTCCTGCTCCACCAGCCAAAATAATACCTTTCATACACAGTCCTTTCTGTCTACATCCACAAGACTATACAGCATGTGAAAGTAAAAGAAGTATACAACTTGCCAAAGTCCCGATTGCAACGTACTCAAAAATCAAACGTGATGTAATCAATTCTCCTGAATGAGTATAGACACCCCACCCCATGTAAAAGACTCCACAAAATAGTGCAAGGACATCACGATAGATCGTAGAATCAGTCAAAATAAAGAGCGAAAACACGATCGATTCAACAATAAGTAAAAACAAATAATGCGACGAGCGATGATAGAGTTCATGGAGGATCATATATTTTTTAGAGTGTCATTCCAGCTTTTACAAACAAGACGACTATAAGTATTCCAGAGAAAAGCAAAATGTGTCCGACATTTCTCCCTGCAACCCGAATAATGTTTCTCTGTGATACAAACCACATATCCAAAGCTAACACTCCAAGTAGCAGGAACAAAATACTCAGAGCAACAGCCTTTCCTACTTGAAGCGGTGTGTACACAGAAACTGTCGGGAGTGATTCAGTTGGTGCTGGGAGCACTAAACTTGGCTCTGCTTGAGCCAAGAGTGGTGGAACGGTATCTTCTCCAGCAACTTGTTCGCTTTCTAACTGTTGTTCTGGGTTCTCAAGTGTTTGCTCGATTCCTAAAGCTTGGCTGTTCTCTTCCTGCCTCGAAACAACTGGTACTTGCGGCGCTCGCGTGACCACTTGCGAACCAAACATCTGTACAACGAGTGCAGTATCAGAACCAAGAAGTGAACAGTTGATCACAGCAATTCCAATATCGGCATACTTTGTGTTCACAATATTTGCTTTATGTGTTGGGGAGTTCATCCACGCTGCTACCATACTTGGAGTATCAGAAAAATCTCGGGCAAGGTTTTCTCCGGCAACTGAGTATTTGTAGCCACTTCCTGCAATATAGACCCATGGAGTCGTTCCTTTGGGCGACACATGCGCCCAATACTGCTCTGCGCACATATTGTTTCCCTTTGCGACCGCTGCAGAGGATAGTTTTTCATTCAGGGTAAGGGGTTGCAGACCAGATTTTGCTCGCTCAGCATTTGTCCCTTCAACGACCTGGGGGACAGTGATGCTAGATGAAAACCCTAAGATAGCTGGAAGTGCGCCAGTTCCGGAAGAAAGAAGATGAATAAATACTTGGGAGAAAAACAAAATTCCTACAAATACCAAGTATCCTGCGGGATGAAGTACCCGAGGACGATGGTTGTTGGATGACTGTGGTGTAAATAAATGGCGTATGGTCTTTGTCATGTCGATTTTTACAGTATGCGTGAAAATCTTGCATTGATCAAGAAGAACGTTGTAGGAATTTTCATCTCAAAAATGATACAATTCATACTTCTCTTGTATAGAAAGTTATAAAGGAATTTGTATGTCACGTCCATTCTTACATATTGTTTCTGACTATGGTGTCAGTGATCCTGCGTTTGGAGAAGTTCTGCAACGCCTCCAAGGCATGACAGATGATGTCAATCCAGTCACACACCTAACTTCCGTCGACTTCTCAGACACGGTAGCTGGTGGGTTCTGGTTGTATCAATTTGCCATGGGAAAAATTGATGCACAGCAGATGTTTATCTACTCCAATATTGCTCCACGAAAAGTTCAGCGAAAAGCAATGGAAAACAACAGTGGAGAGGGATTAAAGTATGCCAAAACAACCAATGGTGTAGAAATCGTTGCAGTAAACTCCGAACACGTGTTTTCTTTTGTGAAGCCATACCTGCAAGAGTTCAAAGAAATCAAAGTAAGCAACCAAGGAACACAGTTTCGCTCCCGCGATAACTACCCTGCGATTGTCTCCCAAGTGCTGCATGGTGATCACTCATCACTCACCGAAAACTTGCCACTCAGTTTAATCCCTGATGTTCCTGCAAACCGTATTGCCTGGATCGACGGATATGGAAATATCAAAACCACGATCCGAAGAAGTCAGGTGACGCTTACACCGGGAAGTAGAGTTCGAATTGAGATCAACGGAGTCATCTGGTCTGGAATCATGGCCGAAGGCTCTTTTGGTGTCAGACATGGTGAAGTGGCTTTTGCTGCCGGAAGTAGTGGCTATGATGATCCATTTATGGAAATTTTCCTTCGAAGGCATATCGTGCGAGATGTCTCTGCGTATGATGTCTTTAACAGACCAAAATGCGGAGATTCCATTTCTATCACCCCTGAGGAATAGGCATGGATTTCAAAGCGGCCTTAGCATCAACGTCGGGGGATGTGGAAACAAATCTACGTAGCTTTTTTCAGGAGCAGCATGCTCTGGCAAGTGAAGTAGATGTGCACATTGCCCAGTCAGTCAAACTTCTGGAAGAGTTTTCTCTGCGAGGTGGAAAATACATCAGACCTTTTTTAGTTCGATTAGGAGCGGAGCTCGCAGGAGGCTCCTTTACTGACTGTCTCGATATTGCCTCAGCCGTTGAACTCCACCACAAGCATATTCTGATTCTTGATGATATTTCTGATCGAGATGAGACACGCTATGGAGGGCCTACACTCGAATACCGATATATTGAGCTCTTTGGAAATACAAAGAATGACAAACATCGTGCTCTCTCATTTGCCATGCTTGATGCCGTCTTTTTGGGCTCTCTAAGTCGTGAATTGCTATTTACGTCACCTGTATCTCCAGAGGTTACAAAGAAGTGCCTTCAAATCCTTGGCAGAACCATGTTCCGTGATACGCTCGCTGGCTGGCAGATCCACGGACTCCAAGCAAACCAACCACTCTCAATGGCCAAAGAAGATGAGTTTGTCAAAGGACTTCTGCTTGTAACTGCAAAATATACCTTTGAAGGACCACTGTGTATTGGCTTAACCATTGCTGGAAACAGCGATACCAAGCTTGAAGAGAGTCTGCAAACCTACGCCAGAAGTGTTGGGACTGCGTTTCAAATTCAAGATGATATCTTAGGATTATTTGGCAAAACAGAAGAGACAGGAAAGCCTGTGGGAAACGATGTACGTGAAGGCAAAAAAACACTCCTTCTACAGTACGCATACAAACAAAGCAGCGCATCTGATCAGGAGTTTTTAGAGAGAGTCTGTGGCAGTCAACTTACTTCAAGCGATCTTGAAAGAGTACAAGAAATTGTAACAGCGACTGGTTCCTTGAAATACTCGCAGGACTTGGCAAAAGACTTCGTTAAAAAAGGTATCTCTGCGATAACTCATCTTGCTTCAAGCCCTGCAAAACAACATCTACTAGATCTTGCTCACTACATTATCGACCGCAAGAGCTAATTGTTACTTCTTGGCAACCATTCGTGGAATTACACCTTTGTTAAAGTATCGAATTGGATCGATCGCAAGATCATCTTGTCTGATTTCAAGGTGTAAGTGTGGACCCGTTGTACGACCAGAAAGTCCCACTGTGCCAATTACAGTATCAACAGATACTGTGTCGCCAACTTTCACAGTGACATTTTTTAAGTGGGCATACAAATTTTGGACAATAGACTCGTTCTCTATATATTGGATACGAACAAGTCGACCATATCCACCTGATTGGTATGCGACCTCGACAACTCTCCCAGCATGAATAGCTCGGATTGAGGTTCCAAAAGGGGCACGAATATCAATTCCAGGGTGATACCCAGAATAGAAGGTTGAAATACCTAAAACCTCATTTGCAGGGATTGGTAGAGTTTTTCTGTCATCTTCAGTTATAAATGAAGACGAAGAAATGATGAATTTTGATACCTCATCTACTTGTGTATGAGACTGCGTATCGTTCTCCAGTGATTTTTCTGCTTCTTGCTCTCTCTTTTGCTCCCAGGTTGAAAGAGTAAACTCTTCCTTCTTGGGTTGAGGCAAGACAACAGCAAATGGAGATGTACCTACGTCAAACGCAAGTACAGGTGTATTGGATAAGGCAAAAAGAAACCCTATGAGTACCAATATTTTTTTCATCAGTGCCACATCATCGTGGCCAGTTGATCACCGCGAATGCGATGAGTTGTCCTACCGTTTGGTAGTGCACGTTCTCCACTGTGAGTGGAGATTAAAAAACCCCCAATAGTTGGAGGCTTAAGACCTATATTATGCCTATCTTTCGTTTGATTGTCAAGCAAAAAAGGGGTGTTTTTACCTCTGGTACGAAACTCCTCTCTTGAGGTAAATTCATCAAATTGGCCACCCAAACAGGCCTTTTCTCTGGTATAATGGCTCATACACTATGAAATACCTCTCTACAGCAAAACTCGCTGAAAAAAACATTCTCGTTCGCCTTGATTTTGACCTCCCAAAAGCAGCCAAAGGCTTTGACACAAGTAGGCTAGAACAGGGTCTTGCTACCCTCAACTACCTCCTGTCAAAGAAAGCTGCCCATATTACCGTCATTGCCCACAGAGGCAGACCAAAGGGCAAAAGTACCATGTACTCCCTTACTCCTATCGAGAAAGAGCTTCGAACCCACTTTACACCAGAGGAAAACAAAAAAATCACAGTTTTGCCAAATATCCGCTTTGACGCCAGAGAAGAAAAAGGCAGTACCACATTTGCTCGAGTACTGGCAAAAAAACAGGACATTTTCGTTCTGGATGCCTTTGCGACAATGCACCGAGAACACACCTCTATTACCTTCCTCCCAGAGGTACTTCCTACCTACCCTGGTCTCCAGGTAGAAAAGGAAATTCAGGCCTTCAAGAGGGTTCTAGAGACCCCAAAACGCCCGTTTGTGGTGATACTAGGCGGTGCCAAACTAGAGACAAAACTACCCCTTATTGCTGCCTTTCAGGATAAAGCCGATGTCATCCTTGTGGGTGGAAAGCTTGCACTTGAAGCCAGAGATACCCAAATTCAGATTGGACGCAAAGTGATCATTGCAGAGTTGACCAAAGACGGAAAAGATATCACCCAGGCAGCGATGGAACAGTTTGAGCGCTTCATAAAAGCTGCTGGAACTGTTATCTGGAATGGCCCGATGGGTGTCTTTGAAGACCCCAAACATGCAGCTGGTACAAAATATATTGCTTTAGCGGTCAATGAGGCGAGTGCCTTTACCCTCACTGGAGGTGGAGATACCGAAGCTGCCCAAACCAAGTACAAAGCTGAAGAAAAAGTAAAACACGTCTCTTCCGGTGGTGGCTCGATGCTTGACTACCTACTCAACAAAACGCTTCCTGGTATTGAAGCTATCGAAAAAAGTCAAAAAGAGTTCAAACTCTAGAGTCTTTCCTCTTTTTTCGCTTTCTTGTTGCTTGCACACCGAGCTGAATTCCATACACCCCAGCAGCGACGATAGGTACTGATTCAGCCAGAACATCTTCAATTTCACCACGACAGTGTGGCCCAGGATGTCCACATCTCGACTCATCAAAGCTAGAATCCACCATTTTTTCCCATTCTCTGGAAACAACTCCATGTGTCGTCCATAACGTTAGGAGAATAAAACACAGAAAGACCACCTGCTTGTGTGTACTCTTTTCGATTGTGAAATTTGTCTTTTTTGATACAAATGTTTCAATTAGAGAGCATACATACTCAACCGTTAGCCCAATCCCGGCGGTAAGACAAATTGGTCCGGCAAGGTCTGAAAGTTGACCCAGCATGAAAATTGCTGGGTTTTCCCCAAGCAGTTCTTTCACTCTCATATACAAAGCATGACCTTTTTCAAACTGAGTGTATTCACCCAGCAGAAAAAGACTTCCTGCAGCTAAAAGAAGAGACACATAGACTTGTTCCGCATACCTATCGATGACAAATGACTTTCGCTCTTTTTTTGGATTTTCCATATCCCATAGTATACAAGATGGAACAAACTCTAGAAAAATATGTCCAAATCCTGTACAACTTGTCTTGAATCTATTTGTAAAGGAGTTTTACTATGAAATGCGCAATTAATGGTTTTGGTCGAATTGGAAGAACATCGTTTCGAATTTGGTATCTCTACCATAAGGACACCATGGAGATGGTGGCGGTGAATACTTCTGGCTCCATGGATATTGCTGACTGGGCACACCTGTTGAAGTACGACAGCAACTATGGTGTATGGAACGAAAAGATCGAAGTACAGGAACACCAAAAAGCCAAAGAGGCAACTGATCAAGATCCTGTCATTGGGACGCTGGTGATTGGTGACAAACATATACAGTTTCTTGCCCAACGTGATCCCGCAAAGCTTCCATGGGGTGCGCTTGGTGTTGATACTGTAATCGAATCAACAGGTGTCTTTATCTCTCAGGAGAAAGCCAGTCTTCATATCCAAGCCGGTGCAAAACACGTGGTACTGAGTGCCCCACCCAAAGGTGATGGAATCGGAACGTATGTACTAGGTGTGAACTCCGTTCCTCAAGATACCCAAGGTGGAAATACGATTGTTTCCAATGCCTCATGTACCACCAACTGCGTTGCCCCTGTCACAGCGATCATTCAAAAAGCTTTTGGAATCAAAAAAGCCATGATGACGACGATCCATGCGTATACGGATGACCAAAACCTGCACGACAACTCTCATCGCGATTTGCGAAGAGCGAGAGCTGCAGCAAAAAATATTGTTCCTACCACAACTGGTGCTGCTGTCGCTGTTACAGAAACAATACCAGAGTTAAAAGATCGTTTTGATGGACTTGCCATCCGAGTACCTGTAGCCACAGGGTCACTCTCTGATATGACGTTTTTGGTGAGTCGACCAACCACAGTTGAGGAAATTAACCAAATTTTGTCAGAAGCAAGCCAATCGGAACAATGGAAAAACCTTCTTGCTGTTACAGCTGATCCTCTTGTGAGTAGTGATATCGTTGGCAGACGAGAAAGCTCGATTGTTGACCTCGGATTGACACAAGTTGTCGATGGAGATTTGATCAAAGTTGTATCTTGGTACGATAACGAATGGGGCTACTGTAATCGCCTTGTCGAACAAGTCGGTACGCTGTCGTAAAAAGTGTACAATACATTGTACGAATGGATTTTCTAACCCAAATACTGCAGGCTGCGATTGTTGCTGGCGCTACTCTCATTGGGGTGTTATTTTTCGTTGTCCTCGTTATCATCTATACAAACGTTCAGAGTCTTTCAAGAAAAAAACGTTGGAAAGATATCTCTCCAAACAACGATACGCACGAGGAATCTGATCTCCTACCCGAAGAACAAGAAGCATCAGCAGAAGCTATACCTCCCTCACCAACACCTATTTGGGAAAAATACCCACAGATTTACCGCTTTGAAATTTTGTACTGGAGAGGTATTAGTAAACCTTGGTGGTGGAACAACTACGCCAATGAACTCATTGATTATACTGACGAGTACTTCCCGAAAAAAAAAGTAAACTTTTTTGCCACCTACAACAGTAACTCCAAAAGTGATGACTACGCCAATCAAAGCTACCACAAACGGATCATGTTTCTTCGTACAAAAAAACTCTCAAAACATCCTCTAGTCGTGATCAACTACAGCGAAGACTACATCATGGTCGATAGCTATCCAGCTTTAGAAGCAATGAAGGATCGGATTGATGCTGAGTGGCTTCGCCACTACGGATCAAAAAAGACCTACAGAGACAGTCCCACGGAATACACATAAGTGTTTCACTATCCCCTTTTGCCTGCCCGCCGAAATAGCCAGATTTT
>CAZBKJ010000016.1:10527-27136 GCA_964492495.1 uncultured Pseudomonadales bacterium | reverse complement strand
ATATTTGGCGCAGTTTTATTGACGAAGGTGTCGGGAGCGATACCAAGATGAATGATCTCGACATTCTTATCGGTATTTCTCATCACTCTTCCTATCTCGCCACTGATAAAGCCAGCAGTTCTCATCAGACCAGAATTTGTCCCTCCGTCAACGAACGCCACGCGGATAGTTTTCCCTGGTTCTTTTGCAATGAGTAACTCAATTTTTTCAGAGACTTCTTTCACTATATTTGCTTGCAATATTCCTTCTTTTTCAGGATTTTGTCCCATGTATCCTGCCCCACCTGAAAATGCAATCACGAGATCAAATGACTGTGATAAGTTCATCCTCTCCAAAGCTCTTTGTACCTGCTCTTGGGTTGCATGTTCATTGATGGCTTCGTCATCGATTTCTTCGTAGCGTACCAGTGAATGTAGTTTCTCCTGTGCTTCTCGTATTTCTTTTTGCTTGTCATCAGAAAATGTTTTTAAGTCTTCCGTCCTGAAATCATCCAGAAGATACCTGGCCATCTGACTGATCATGAGATCCAGTGGTTGCACGAACTCCTGACCATTTGCTTGGAATCCTTGTAGGGTTGATTTGATATCAAGCAATGCTTGATATGCCCAAGTGGGATCAAATACTTTCGCTTTTCCTGTCATGTCACCTGCCCGTTTGATGTCATAGTGACGTTTAAAGAGATCCGTGACCCGCTTTTGAAATTGATTCCAATCGACAGCGAGTTTTCCTTGAGCATCTGGGATTAAGACATTTGTTAGCACATCACCGACCAAGACTATTGCTTTGAGCCGGTCAATTTTGTTTGGTGAGGAAATCCATTGATTTCTTCCCTCTCCTTTTTTGAGGTTCTCGTGATCTTCTTGCACACTGGCTAAGGTTTCCACATCTTCACGAGTCAGTTCCAGATCGCCATATGGCGTCTCTACGTTCATTCCTTCAAAATAGGTACGGATAAAGTAGGCTGTGTAGACTTCGTGATCTCGAGCGATTTGTCCCACAGGGTTTTGAATGAGGTACTTTAATTTGTCATGAATATCTGGAAATACATACGCCAAAAGTAGTGCATCTCTATCAGATAAAAGATTCGGGAACTTACTTTTTCCGTCTTCCGTTAGAAGCAAGGCTTTATTAAACTCAGCAAATTCAAATAAATGCTCAACAAGAGAGTTTTTTGGAAGTTTGCTTCCATCTCCTGTTTTTTTTGCCTCAATATAGGCCGGGAAATGTTTCCCCGCAAAAGGAAGAATATCGTGACCACCTTTCGTTGCGGTAAAAAAATCATCTGTAAGGCCAAGGACATCTAGAGAAATCTGTGTTTCGTCTTGTATTATCATTACCTGTTGGAGGAATCCTTCAAATCGATTGATCTGTCTCCAGTAGTCTTGTCTTGCTTTAATTGCAACGGCACGTTCGTCAAGAATGATTGTAATTTCTTCAGGAGTATAGCCTTCACTTGACAAAATATCTTGTGTTGCGACAAACTTAGCAAATAGTTCTCTCCTCGCAAAATCTACCGGCAGTCCGTGCTCAGCATTTCGTGGATAGTCATACACTTCATTAGGAAGTAGACCGAACAAAAACTCTTGCGTGAATTTTCTTTTTTCTACGGAAATTGGCTCAAAGCCTTGGTTTACAATTTCATTTCTCATATATTCCTTCCTACTTCAGTTGGGGATAGTACCGCAGTGGGTACAAAAAAACCAGCTGAAAATAGCAATCTGTTGCTATCTCTGGCCGGTCGTAAATACGGATGTCTATTATTCTGCCATGTGTCGATTACTCGGCATCCGTCAAGGCGTTATTGAGAATAGAAGTATTATAAGCTCTAAAAAACTCATCGTCAAGCGAGCAAAAGACAGTTTTCCATCAAACTGACGACCGTAACAGGCCCTACTCCACCTGGCACTGGAGTGAGAAATTGTGCGTTCTTCTGGACACTTTCAGACTCCGCATCTCCATGCGGCGAACCGACATCAATCACTACTGCACCTAATTTGATCTTCTCTCCAGTAATCAAATTTGGGACACCGGTTGCACTTATCACGATGTCATACGTATTGAGTTGAAACTGACTATCTGCGAGTTCTCGTTTTCCAATGTTGCGTACAGTATGTCCTTGAAGTTTGAGTATCTGTGCCAGTGGTTTGCCCACAATGTCTGATCGTCCAATGACAACAATTTTTTTCTCTTTCCAGTCTTCATCAGAAACAGAGAGGAGTGTTTTTGCTTCATGAAGTATCGATACACATGCTCGCACCGTTGCCGGAAGTAAAGCAGCTTCCTGTTCGCGCGTCCCTATTTTTTCAAGATTTTCTTTGGTAAGACAGTCGACATCTTTTTGTGGATCTATTGCTTGAGCGATGGTTTCCCACCACTCTGCAAAACTTCCAGTCGTTTGAGGGTTGGAGTGTTCCCAACAGTCCTTGGTGGGTTTTTGTACCATCACTCCACCGATTTCTGAAGTTTGGTTCGCTTTTGTAATACGAGTGAGCAATTCTGGGAGTGGTGTCTGTATCGAAACTTCCACCGGTTCGTATACGATTCCAATCCTCTCTGCAGCCTGAGATTTTAGCTTCGTGTACAACCTACTGCCTTCGTCTTCAAGAAAAGTAAAGGTCTGGATACGAATTTTTTTTCCGCTTGCCAACATCTCTTCAACTTGTTTGTGGAGTTGAAGTTCTTTGTCTTTTGCAAATTCTTTCCCGTCAAAAATTATACACTCCATAACAAAATTTTTCCTTCTGTCATCCTGAGCGTTCCTGGTCTTCCAGGAAGTCGAAGGATCCCTCTCTTCCCTCTGTCCCTTTTTATTCTTCAACATCGTTTGTCATTCCCATGAAGATGGGAATCCAGTTATCTGGTCTGTCTGTTCTAATCCACTAATCCCACTAGTCTTACTAATCTCCCTTATTCAAATAGCTTTTTTAGTCTGTCGACATTTTCTTTGTCTGGCCCCGTTCCTTCAATTCCTGGAACTTCCAAAATCATGGGAAGTCCAGCAAATAAAGGATGGGTAACAAACGTCTTCATATTCTCTTCCCCGATCGTTCCATCATTGATGTTTTCATGTCTGTCTCGTCCAGAAAAATACGGATCACGGGAATCATTGACATGAAGAACTTTGATTTCACTTTGTAAATTGAGTTGCTCAATCCAATCAAACAGCATTTTCTCACCGGCTACAGGGACAAATGCATACCCTGCAGCAAACGCATGACATGAGTCGATACACACACCTACGCGCTTACCTGCTTTGAGACTATCAAGCATATATCTGATTTCACGAAGATCAGAACCAATCTTTCCTCCCTGACCGGCAGAGTTTTCGATTAAAAAGACAGAATCTTCTGGAGTGTTTTCAAGGATCGTTGCGATACTTTTGACCACCTGATCCTTCACCACATCCCATCCTCTCCCACCATGGGAACCGACATGCACCACAATACCAGTAGCACCGATTCCCGCAGCAAGTTCCATATCTTTGGAAAGACTTGTAATGGATTTTTCTACCAGTTCTGGTTTGTCTGAAGCAAGGTTTACTAAGTAGAGAGAATGAATGACCGTACACAGGATTCCTGCAGTTTTGACTGATTTTGTATACCCGGAAATCATTTCTTCAGTAACTGGTCTTTTTGACCAAATGCGAGGACTATCAGAAAAAATCTGAACAGCATTACATCCAATTTCGACAGCTCTCGCTGGTGCATTTGCGATACCGCCTTGCGCGCTTACATGGGCTCCGATAAGTGGTTGCGTACTCATAGTTTTCTCCTGATCTTTTCCGCAGTGTATCAAGAACCCTTGTCTCAAACAAGAAGTCTGACCACCATGTATTCATCAACTTCGTTTGTCATTCCCATGAATATGGGAATCCATTCTGTCCCACTAATCCTACTAGTCTTACTAATCTACTAGTCCACTAGTCTCTATTGTGCTGGAAACTTTGCACATAATTCTTTGACGTCACGTGCAAGTGAAAGAAGTTTTTCGTCCGATTTGATTCGTTCTGAGAATGCTTTCAGAAATTCTTTGCGTTCACTCTTTTCTTCTGGAAGTTTTTCACGTTCAAGGTGTGTCACTACCTGTGCTATCCAATCAGCAATCTGTTCCATCTCGTGTTCTTTCATTCCTCGTGTTGTGAGTGCTGGTGTTCCAATCCGAACACCTGAAGGATAGAAGGGATTTGTATCACTTGGGACGGTGTTGAAGTTGGCAACCAGTCCAGCGACGCTCATCGCTTTGGCGATCAATACTCCATGCCCCACTCCACTCTTTGAAAAATCCATGACCATGAGATGGTTTTCCGTTCCACCACCGAGAAGATTGATTCCTTTTTCTTGCAGAGACTTTGACAACGTCTCGCTGTTGCGAACAATCTGTTTTCCATACACTTGAAAGCTTTCGGTTTTGGCTTCAAAAAGGGCGATCGCAATCCCTGCAGTTGTGTTATTATGTGGACCACCTTGCATGCCTGGTATGACCGCAGAGTCAATCTTTTTTGGTAATTCTGGGTCTTTTTTGACTCCTTTTTCTGTGACAAGGATCATCGCTCCTCGTGGACCCCGAAGAGACTTATGAGTGGTCGTCATGATGACGTGTGCATAGGGGACTGGAGATGGATGCATTCCCGCAAGCACAAGGCCGACAATGTGTGAGATATCAGCAACAAGATATGCTCCCACCGAGTCCGCAATTTCGCGAGCTCGCTTCCAATCTAAAACAAAAGGATACGCAGTGGTTCCAAGGATGATGACTGATGGTTGTTCACTTTTTGCTTTTTGCTCCATCTCGTCATAATCAATGCGCGCTTGCGCGTTCAATCCAAACTGCACCGATTTATAGTATCGTCCAGAAAATGTCACCTTGGGATGTCCATGGGTTAAGTGACCGCCCATAGAAAGTGACAGTCCCATGATTGTGCTTCCGGGTTGAGCCAGGGCAAACAAAATTTCACTATTTGCTGGACTACCGGAATAGGGTTGGACATTGGCATATGGGACACCAAAGAGGTCTTTGGCTCGCTCTATTGCAAGCGTTTCAATCTCATCAATCACTTCGTTGCCTTCGTAGTAGCGTCTGCCTGCATATCCTTCTGAGTATTTGTTTGAAAGTACCGACCCCACAGCTTCTCTAACCGCTTTGGATGTGTAGTTCTCCGAAGGGATCAGCATGAGGGTGTCTTGCTGTCGTTTTTCTTCTTGTAAGATAAGGGAAAAGATTGGATCTGTCATGAGTTATAGTCTACCATGCGCGTATTTCCTGGAGGGTCTGCTAAAATACAGAAATTCTATGGAACAGCTACATGGGGCAGTTGTCAATGTCGTTTCAAACAATCCTGGTGCAGGAGCCACCACGCTCAAAAAAAATCTCTCAAGAGAGTACGGTCTCGTTGCTCTTTCAGCTGGAGACTTTCGAACAACGCTCGTATTTGACTATGAAAGACAGAAAAAAAGTTGGGCGCATTTTCGCAGAAGTTATATCTCTCTCTGGGAAAGAGGTGGAATTCAATCAGTTATTGATCACCTCTCTGACTCATTAAGCAGTGCATCACAAGTTGGCAATGGAGGACTTGTGCGCTTCAATGACCGGGCAAGCAAAGACTACGCTCCGTTTGCAGACGACTGGAAAATTTGGGACTGGATGACTGATGCGTATACCCTCAATCGTATTCGCACTCTGCTACAAGATGGAAAATCAGTGGTTGGAGAGGGCGATTTGATCATTGCCATTCATGCAGTAGACCAGGTGAAGGAAGAAGCCCAAAAACTCGCAGAAGAATTCCCCACACTCCCGCATACAACGTTTAACTATCTCTTGCATGTGACACCTACAGTTGCTGCCAAGAGAATAGAAGAGAGAGAAAAACAACTTTCTGGAGAAAACTATAGACCACTGTCACTAGAAGCACGACTCCAACAGATTCAAGCACTTCAACGTGATGACTATGATCGGTACAGCAACATATACACTTTGGAAGGAATTCCTCTTTCTATAGCTGAGTACAACGCGAGGAATGCAAAAGAAGTCAGCACAATGAATAATACTGCACAAAAAGTTGAAGCAATTGTCGTAAGCGATATCTGTGAGAAGTTGAGTACACTAGGTGAAACCCACCCTGAGCTCTCTGCCCATGTCTTAAAGCATTTCTCTAAATAGTTTCTCGATTATTTTCGAAGATGGTTTGAAAATAAATCAAGCCAGGCACCTTCTGGTTTAAGAAAGTTAATATCCGAAGATGGTATTGTAATACTCGATACACCTTGCTTGGAAAAAGCAATCAATGTTTTTCGAATAGCTTCATCAAGGGTTCTGAGATATTTTTCATCATAAGTGTCAATTTCATACTGACGACCACGTTCATTTATTCGTTTTCTTAAAACAATAGGTGGAGCGTCAAGCCTGACAATTAGATCTGGTTTAGGGATCGAAACAGTCAACTTTTGAAAAAGCTCGAGGTATAGATCAAATTCATCTTTTTCAAAAAATTCCATGAGTAAGCAAAAATATGCATAAACATACGACATAACCAACCCACTATCAATGACAACTGAACTATTTTCCAATAGATCTGGGAGATCTGCCATTAACTCTATTTTTTTAGTCAAAAACCATACATTACTTGTAAATGACCATCTTTTAGAGTCAGAAAATTTATCGCCTTGAAAAAAAGGGTTGGATTTGTATAGTTCATCCGCATACATTACCTTAGTAGGAAAATTATTTTCGAGAAACTCCAATAGACTACTTTTCCCGGATGAAACGTTTCCCACAAGAATTACTTGAGAATGAGACTTTTTTTCTGACTGACTTGACATAATATCTTGAGAAATTTATTTCGCTGCCAAAGTTGTGACTTTCATAATTGAGAGCAAATGAGCAATCGTTCGAGCAAAATCATCCTTATCCAAATCTGAAATATAATCAGATATGTCAAAATTTCGCAAACCCATAGAAACTGTTCTATAAATATCATCTTCAGTTGTATGCTCACCAATAATTGTGGAACAGATGAGTTGATGATTAGGATCCTCTTCATGAATGCGGCGAATCTCCAGAATCCTTCGGTTAGCATGCTGACTTGGCAGGACGTCTATCGCAATTGGGAAATCGGTTTCAATGGTTGTCATACTTTGAGGTATTGTACAATATGTGGCAAATCTAAAGGCACTTCCTCATATTTTTTATCTGAGGATTCATGGATATTTTGTTCTAGTAAAAGAGAAGAAAATGTAGAATAGGGTAGTATCCCTTCCACCACAAGTTTCCAGAGTATTGGTTGATTGATATTTTCAACTTTTCCAAGACTGTTTCGAATTGTTAAACTTCTTGTATACTCTGCTGCTACCTTCGCGATTGGTGCACGAGTACTCATGTGATATGCACTTTCATCTTCGAAAGCAGAAATGACAATATCTTCATGTAGTTGATTAAAACAACCGATTATTGTTAAAACACCAGTATTACTTGTTCTATTAGAGGGGATTTGAACGGCTGCGCCTATTCTCCAAAGCATATAGAAACGTCCATTACAATACATCTGAAGCGTTTCTTCTTTTATCCGATTTACAAGTGTTTTCTTCTCCCGTGGATCTGTTAGTCTCTTCAAATATCTGCTAATCTTATGCAATTCTTTTCTTTTTTTCGGGTCTTTAAGATCCGGTAAAGTTCTCGCCCATGCTGCTGCAATGTCATTTGCAGTTACAATAAATTCTGTATCATCAGGCCAAGACTCTAATAAGTTTCCAACAACTACATTCGTTTTTTCCCATGCAACTTGTTGAGGATCTCTTGATTCTGATTCTGTTACACCAAAGTCTTTTTCTGGATCAAAAGTAATAACATTTTTGATCGGATATTCACGATAATATGCCCGTGCTTTTCTGGTGTTTCCAGTTGCTATAACAAGTCGTTGAGGTATTTTTGCTTCTTGAGACGACATATTCAGCGAATAATAACATGAAGTTTCTTTTCTTTTTTTTGACATTCTTCTGCCAGTAATCTTCGGTGACAGAATTGTGGATCAATTTCCCAGCAAAGAATTGTTACAGTCTGAGCCTGGGCTAAAGTTATCAGTATTTCCACGTATTTTCTTTCTTTTTTAATCACCTCATCTTGGAACCGGAGGCAAAAATTCTCCCAATTTATCTCATTCTTGTGGTATTCGGTAAGCAATTCGTGCGAAGGCGCTAAATGAGGCATCCAAATATCCCATTCAACCTTTTCATCTGGCCTTCGCATTATACAGATACGAATACCGTCGCCTTTTGTTGCAGGTAGCTGTGCCGATTTAGTTTGGAGTGACACAATTAAAACCCTTCAAAATCATCATTTAATTGGAAGAAACAACGAAACTGAGTTAAAATTACCGGTAGTTCATTATCAAGTGGAAATTCGTTTTTTTCTAAAAGGCCATCCCACCCCATCCTTTCGAAATAGTCTTTTGCAGGATACGACGCTGTGGATGTGAGAGTAGTGATCCCTAATCTTTTAGCAGTAATCGCGGCCATATTTAAGAGCATCTTTCCGACTCCATGTACTCCTCTTTCCTGGGCTAATAGGGATGAATGTAATCTGTGAACTCTCATTCTTCCAGCTTCATCCACCTTACAAAGGATAAAACCTAAGATATCTCCATCTTGCTCAACGACAAATGGATATGCATTTTCTTTATTCATCGAATCACGTAAATTCTCAAAAGAATTTGCTTCAAGGTATTTTGCCAATACTTTCTCGTTTACTGGCGAATCTGGATCTTCGGAAATTTGATAGTGTGGATGTTCTCTGAAATTACGTTGAACAAGCGAAACAATTTTCCATAATTCAATGTCATTAGATGATTCTGCAGGTCTAACTGAGAAAGTGAACTCTTCAGGATTTCGAAGAAGTAGCTCGTGGACAGCACGAATCAAGGTACTTAAAGAAGTTTCAGCTTCTGTTTTTTCCGCTTCTTGATATTGAAGTTCACCTAAATCGATTTGTTCTATCATATAAAAAAACCCGTGGTTTTTAGGCGCGGGACAAATATATTCAGATAGTACTGAGTTTTTTCGTATAGATCTGGTGTTTATCGTTGCCGATAAGAAACATAGTCTGTACCGAGGGGGTATAAAAAAACACCCTCTCCTTTTGATATCTTGGTTCCCGTCCTACGTTTGTAGGGACTGTCGTTTCTTGGATCAAAAGTGGGTGCTTCAGATGAAGACCGTTCCACTTTTATATAGTATAACAGAATCCTATAATTATGCAACAAATGTTGTTCTCTTTTAGTGTAAAACTTTCTCCACAAAAAACAAGACTTTCAATTGACGCCCACATGAATTATGACTACTTCCTATGCCTCGATTTGTGGAGCGTGAACCACTAGCAGCCCTTCAGGAATCAATTGGACTCTGGATATCCGCAAGCTCAGCGCTTGAGCAAGCGAACACCAAAGCTTTTCTTACCAAACGTGCCGTTGCAGAACTTATTGAGCTAGGAATAAGTCTCAGGAGTTACAAAAACAAACCAGATCATGAGGCAATCCTTGAAGAAATTCCAGACTCCCTCGTATTTTTACTTCAATTTATCGATGAATGCGATATACCTGCAGTTGGACACTATGTGCATCAACTCATGATGTCAAACCAAGTTGTAGATTTTGAAACTATCTTAAAATACGCGCAGGCACTAATGAAGTCAGAAAAAAACAGAAATGCCGTTCGGCTTATTGCGTCGGTTCTCTGCTTTGCGCTTCAGCATGGCTACGAGCCACTGTCCTTAATCGCACTCAAACATGAGTATAACGAGCGAAGATATCCACCCTCAGCGTTCAATAATGGCCTAAGCGAACAAGAAGCACGTGCCAAATGCACGCGTATTGAACGGCAAACAAAGATGAAAGACAGAGTGCTCTATTTGTGGTTACGCGAAGCGGCGAGTAAATTTAGCACAAACAGAAAAGAAAAGTCCTACGCGCAGACAGCCCCTCCTATCGTATCGTATGAAGTCCTCAAACGTTTTGTCTTCCACTACAAAGAGACATACAAAGTATACAGAAACTAATCACGCGATTTGGTCAAAAGTACAGATAAAATAGCAATACACATCATCTTCACGAAGCAGGATCAAACCGTTAGAAACAAACAGGTACGGGGCGACTTCTTTGGATTCCTGAAGCCAACGAGCTATTCTGTCTGGATGTGCCAAAATGTCTGCTTCATGTGCTTCTATAAAAGCAAAGACAGCTTCCGAGTACTTTCTATCCAGTGGTCGCTCTTTTCCAAAGATCAAGTATACGTCCTCCCTTCAGCAGGAGTTTGTAGTGTAACGAATCATGGATAGATCAGCTACCATCAAATTCTTTGTCGCTATATACCGAGAGTAAATCTGCACTCGGACTAGAATCAGTAGGATACAGAACATCAAGGCATAGTACCCATGAAAAACCATTCTCTCCTGCTTGGTACAAGTGTCCTCGGTCAATATATGCATGTTCCCATGTCATTGGAATTTCTTTCCTCAGAGAATCATAGTAAGCCCGAACTAAAATCCACACCTTCGGGTCAACTTTTTCCATGAAAGGTTTACGGTCTTCTAAATTCATTTATCTCCTTTTGTAGCTTTGTAGCTTCACCGGCTGGATCTTTTGAGAAAATCACGGCCCGTGAAGAGCTGATAATGATTCCTTTTCCATTTGTGTCTTTTCCCGCTTTCACCGTCTCTTCTACATCCCCTCCTTGTGCACCGATACCAGGAATAAGCAGTGGCATATCACCGACAATTTTTCGTACTGTAGCAAGCTCTTTCGGATACGTTGCCCCGACCACCAGCATGCAGTTCTTCTTTCCATTCCACTCTTTAGAAACGGTATGTGCAACATATTCCCAAAAGGGTATTGAACCGTTTTCACTATTGTTTTTGAATTTTGAATTTTGAACTTTGGTTTTTACTTCAAGATCTTGAAACTCACCTGCTCCGGGATTTGAAGTACGGCACAATATGATGGAAACTTTGTCCTCTCGTTCCAAAAAAGGTTTGAGGGCTTCAGATCCAAGGTACGGATGAAGTGTCACTGCATCAAACTTCAGCCAGTCAAAGATACTTTGAACATACCCTTCATTCGTTGAGCCAATATCGGCTCGTTTCGCATCCGCAATGGTGAAAATATCCGGATGCGTTTCTTCCAAATACTTCATCGTCATATTCAGTTCTTTGATTCCCTGATCACCACGAGCTTCATAAAATGCTATGTTTGGTTTAAAAGCAGAGACGTGTTCATGCGTTTGATCAATGATCCATTTATTAAATGAAAACTGAGGATTTTTTTCTTTCTGAAACCTCTCAGGGATTTTTGCAATATCGCTATCAAGTCCGACACACAAAAGTGAGTCAGTCACTTTTACTCGTTGCTGATATTTTTGTAGTGCAGTCATAAGGAAAGTAGTATTAATTTTTCACTTCTACGTAATGAACTCCATGACCAATTTTTTTGTTGACTGGTATTTTTCGTAATGAATCGGGCATCATAGATTCTTCGTACGCAGGAACCTCCAAGACACCTAAAGCATAAAATGGTACTCCCATTACTTTTGAATTTACTTCCTTCGGATTCCGATTAATCATCACGCATACGGCAACTACTTCTCCCCCATGAGCTTTCACAACGTCAACAACTTTTTTTGCAGATCCACCAGTCACTGCTGTATCTTCCAAAACCAACACTTTTTTTCCCGTAATTAATTTGTCATACCCTCTTGAGAAAACAAACCCACTATCTTTCGTTTTTTCTGCATATACCCCAAATATTTCTTTTTTCTTCAATTTTGATAAATGAAATGCCGTCCATTGTGACAAAATTATTCCCCCTAATGCTGGAGCAACTACAGTATCTATGTCCAATTTTTCACAACGTAGTGCCATCATTTTACACACTTTTGACGTTGCGATTGTATGCGGATACAACGCATCTTTATTTACATATGTATCTGTATGTTTCCCAGACGTTAAAACAAAGTGGTCATCGGTCAAAATCGCGCCAACTGATTTCAAAATTTTCACTATTTTCTCTTCCATATCATTCTCCTTTTTCTGTAATTTCAATCGAAAGATTTAATGGCAAATTTTCTTCAGGATTTATGCTTATTGCTGGATGCAATTTATCGACCACAAATATTTGTAGTTCACACGTACCCACCTTTTTCCCTATGATTGACAGTGTGAATTTAGACAACGCAATATCCAACACATTTGGATTCGAAGGTATGTATAGTATCTCTGCTTGATTAACTGGTATATCAGAAATAAATAGCTGAATTTCTTTTTTCTCCCCTTCCGGTAATGAAAATGATCGCGACCCTTCAACACTGGCAGACCCTTCTGTATGTATCGTGCGTACTGCATGTTCCATATGTCCTCCTATTGTCTTTGTTTACCAACTATTTCCTGTATATTATCTACTCCATGTATACCAAGCCAATTATCTAGCTCAGAGAGTAAGTTGCTTGGAAGTGATGGGCCTTTAAAAACCAGTGATGAAAGCATTCCAATACCATTTGCCCCAGCAAAGAATTTTTGCAATGCAGTCTCAAGGTCACTTATCCCCCCCATTCCAATAATCGCAGTATCCGGCGCAATGTCATGAACATGCATAATCATTTTGTTTGAAAGTTCTCGCAAATGCTCACCACTAACCCCACCTGCCTCTCCCCTCCATTTTTCCCCCAAGGCTGCTTTAATCCCTTCTTTGTTCGTTGTGTTCGTCAGCATGAGTCCACCAAGTTGGAATTCCTCCACTACCCGAATAATTTCATCAACCATTTCATATGAGAGATCTGGAGCCAATTTAATAAAAATTGGTTTTTGTATACCTCTTTCTATCATCTCTAAATGACACTCACGTACAATTTCTTTTAGCGCCTCGTATGTTTGTAAGCTACGCAGATCTTTTGTGTTTGGAGAACTGACATTGATTGTGAAGAAATCCGCTTGTTCTAGAACTTGTGTGAGTACTTCTCGGTGCGCTTGTGGAGCCTCTCCAAGAGGTCGTGTCTTATTGATCCCAATACTTACTCCCAATACTCCTTTGCGACTTGAGTAGTTTTCAAGATTTTTTGAAACAACTTCTACGCCTTTACTATTAAATCCATACCGATTAAGAATAGTTCCTTTCTGAGGTCGAAATACTCTTGGTCGAGGATTACCATCCTGATGATTTGTGAGAGTTGTTCCTACTTCTACAGCCCCAAAACCAAGACCAAACAATGCAGTTACAGCTTCCGCATCTTTATCATAACCAGCTGGAAGAAGTAATGGGTTTGGAAAATTAAGTCCACCTATTCTTGTTTTCAATCGTTCATTAGTGAAGGGATAGTTACCTTGTGTCACTATTTTCTCAAAGAGAGATAAAGCCATTCCGGTGTTTTGGATTTTTGATAGTGCCCAGATGACTGCATGATGTGCCATTTCAGCATCAACGTTTCCTCTTTCCAGAACTGGATAGATTAATGTTTCGTAAAAATCAAGTTTACTCATACACTATTGCCTTGTATATTCCGGTAAACCTAAGACTATCCTGCCATTCTTTGTCGCAATATCTACTAAAGCTGGAAGATCAAACCAACGAAGTGTACGAGCCAGTTGAAGTATTTCCTCTCCCATATTTCCTTTTGAGAGTGGCAAATAAAGATCTTGTATATTGTCAGTTCCCATCCCCACTACAATACCTGCCTTCGTCATCTCGTCAACAGGAGTAATGGAATTATGTGTAGGAGCCAGAGTTTCATTTCGCTTACTATCGATAAATGCAATTGGACAAGAAATTACCATCACTCCTGCTTTCTCCATTTCCTTATATAAATTTTCTCTGTATTCTGCAGGCTGTGCTGCAGTTGAGATTGCATGCACTGCTACAGTGCGACCTTGCATTCCATGTTCTACCGTTTTTTCGACCAATAACTGAGTTTCTCTTTCATCAGGACGATTGTTTTGGTCAGTATGAACATGTGCCATTTTTCCTTGGCTCTTTGCTGTACCTAAAACAATGTCTAGATGCTCTGCTTCTCTTCCTACATCTTTACCTGGCAAACCTCCAATAATATCCACTCGCGCCGCCCCGCGATCAAACCATTCACGGGCTACTGGGTTCAATACTCCTTTTAGTGTCTGATTTACATAAACCATTTCTATGTCACCCTTAAAATCATCACGAATTTTTTCTGCAACATCTATAGCTACTTCTTCAATAACTGGATCAATATCGATAAAACTTCCAACAGTATGCACTCCTTGAGAAATCATATATTCAACCGCGGTAGCCATTCTTGTATATAGTATTCCAGGGTCATTTTTTGCTTCTAATTTTACTGCGTCTACTAAATCCCATTTTGCTTGTAATGGGGCATTTGCCAGATGAAGAGTTGCTGGCGTAATGGTAAAAGCACGGTCTAAGTGTGAGTGAGGGTTTGTCCAACCAACTGCTTGTATCAAGCTTACAAGCTCATCTGCTGGGCTCCAAAATTGAATCTTTTCATCTATAGTTCTTTTTTCCATATCTTTCCTTTCTGTACATTTTTCCGTAGTAAAACGTATTAAACTCAAACTCTTTTTTCCTTATATATTTTTGTTAACATTCTCTGTTCTGCTTTTTCAATTTGTGCTAGCAATTCTGTCGGTGACAAAGGTATCCCTACTTGATTTAAGTTATCAATAGCCGTTGATAAGTTTGCATTCTTTTTTTGCCTATACACTTGTAATTCCCAATCTCCATACAGAAGTAATTGTTCGTTAAAAGCATCAAATGCTCTTGCCATATAATTTCCTTTCTTTTATGCTTCAAGCTCTAACGTAAGACAATGTATTCCTCCACCAGACTTCACAAACTCACTCATATCCAATGCATGGACTGTGTACCCTAATTTTTCTAGTTTTTTCTCAAAGCTACTGACTCCTTTTTGCGTAAGCACATGCTTTCCAACTCGAACACTGTTGGCACAAAACCCAAGGACTTCTTCCTCACTAAACTCAATTGCGTTTCGAAAAAGCTCTGGAATCTTTTTGAGAGCTTGTGGTGAAAAGGCAGCCGGATAGTAAAACACTGTAGAGGCGTTCAAAGGGAAAAAACAGGTATCCAGGTGATAGAAACGAGAGTCTATAAGATCAAGTTCTGTCACAGGGGTCGAAAGCCAAGCTGAGAGCTGTGGGACACAACATGATTGTGCCCGAAATCCAGTCCCTAAGAAATACTTTCCCTCTACACCTAAAAGCTCTCCTCCTTCACAGGAAGACTGCTCTAGATGCTGAATCTGATATCCATGTGTTGCAAACCAGTGTGCGTAGACTTGGGTCTCTCCCTGTCGTTCTTTGTACGAAAAGTTACTGAGGAGTATTTTTTTATTTCGTACGACTCCTTGATCTGCAGCAAATACCATATCAGGGAGATCTTTTCTCTGTGAAATCACTTCCACTTCTACGCCTAAACTCTCATATGTTTCTTTTAAGGTCGTCCACTGTTGGAGCGCTTTTGGCTGATCCACACTTCCAGGTTTCATCCACGGATTGATGACATAATCGACACGAAAATACGTTGGTTCACACATCAAGATTTTTTTCATAATTTCCCCGCAAAAAAACTCCCGCTTGTTTGGGGCGGGAGTGAGTATGATCACTTACGTTATCTGTATCTCCGTATCACGGAAAGTGTTTGTCATTCCTGATTTCACAGGAATCCAAAACTGTCCAAAACTGTGTAGACAAGTAATACAAAATGAAAAAGAGAAATACGTTTGGAGGGAGGAAAACACTTTAGATGGTGTTGTTGTTCTAGTGTATGGCACTAGAAGAAGAGTCTACACAAGGGTTTTTAATCTGTCAACGCGGGAATTTGATCTTCAACTATGATGACTCCATCGCCCTTTGAACATCTATTCTTTTCTCTCGAAAGACTTTTGACACGGCAGAATAGAGAAGCGGAACTTTGTTTACTGCGTCTGGATTCTTACTTGGTTGTAGTCCATAGGAAATTCGAAAAAGTTGCTCGATTTCAGATCCGGTCTGTTCATTTCCCAGTGTGTAAAACCAATATATTTCTATAAGCCCCTCAACAAATAAATATACTGGCTGAACAATCTCAGCCTGCTCCCCACGAATTTTTTGAATGTTAAGAATGCTTAGAAGAATTTCTTCTAACTTTCCATCAGAAACTAAGGATTCTATGACTTTGGTACTCACCTCTCTTGAGATCGGCATACTATACCCCCAGTTTTTCCTGTACTTTTTTCCAGATTTCTTCTTCTACGTCTTCCAGATTTTTATTCGCATTGATGACAACCCAACGACCCTTTGTGTCCTTTTTTGTCAATTCCAAGTATGAAGCGCGCACTTGTTCATGAAAAGACAAGTTTTCCATTTCAAAGCGATTACTCCCGCCTGCAGCAGACTGCCTATGCAGCCCAATTTCAGGATTCACATCGAGCAAAAAGGTAATGTCAGGATAGGTATCTTTTGTGGAGAGCTTGTTGAGTTCTTCTATCTGTTCAATCCCAAAATTTCGCACCATTCCTTGATAGACGACTGAAGAATCACGGGTTCGATCCATGAGGACAATCTTTTTTGCCTCAAGACTTGGGAGAACCAG
>CAZBKJ010000016.1:0-10517 GCA_964492495.1 uncultured Pseudomonadales bacterium | reverse complement strand
GTACACTTGCGCTCTCGCAGCTTGAAAAAGTAGGACCTCAGCTGTATACGCGATACCGATATTTTTTGCTGAAAGCACCACTTCACGAATCTGTTCACTAATGACAGTCCCGCCTGGCTCACGTACCACAACCACATCAAAACCTTCTTTGGTTAAACGTTCACGAAGCCTCACTATTTGAGTGGATTTCCCCCCACCTTCTCCACCTTCAAAACTGATGATCATTCCTGATGTTGTGTGTGGCATAGACAATTATTTATTCTGTATCATGTTCTTCATCGTTTACACTTAAAATCCATTCTGTTACCGCAAGATCGAGCGCAGTTTGCTCAGCTTGCTGGTCTCTTGCTAGATTTGGAGAAATTTCCCCCATTTGTCGCAGAGCGTCTTCGAAATCCATTCCATTTGCATTTTCAATTGCACCTAAAAATCCTATACTCATAGTATCTCCTTTATTATTTTATTCTATATACTGCATCACCTCTCTGTTTGTCATTCCCATGCATATGGGAATCCATTCCCTATTATTCTTCGACTACCCAAGTTCGCCGATGAGGCAACATGGAGTGGAGAAGCCCTGAGACCTGAAACCTTGTCCCCGCTATCGTCCTATAAACTATCACCTATCATCTATGAACTACGAACTCTTCCCATACTGTTCTTTCACAAAACTTTTCATCCGTTCATGCACAGGCTTGTTCAAAGGTGATTCAGTTGGCAACTGAGCTGTTCCCCCTGACTTCTGATCACTTGCCTCTTGACCCTGTTTTCTGTGGTAGTCGCTTGCTCTTGGAGAAAACGACGTTGGAGGCTTAATGATTTGCACATTTTCCTCTTCCTCATCTTCTTTTTTCTCTCGGATTTTTTCTTGTAAAGACTTTCGAAACTGTCCAGGTGTAAATCGTGACATATTACTTTTATTCTTCGAGCAAAGCGTTAGCGGAGTCGAGAAGCTTCATTCTCGATATCGTTCTATAAACTATGACCTATCATCTATAAACTATGAACTGCTATCACCTGACCCCTTGCCTCTGACCTCTCGCCCCCTGACACTACTAAACCCAAACACTTTTGTCAATTTACTCTCCAGCGAGCGCCAATAGTGCGACGCTTTGTCTATGTATCTTTTGTGTCACATACTTGGGAGCTTTTCGCTCATTGATAGGATGTTTCCCTCCGAAACAATGCCAGCACATTTGATTGGATTTCTTTCCCACCGCTCTCTCCACCGCGCTTCGAGGCAAATACGTAATCGAATCCACACCAAGTTCTCGTGCCACATTTTTTTCAGTTTGGGCAAGAGTCTTTCCTTTTGCTCGAAATCCGAGTAATTCATTCCTGGAAGGAAGATCGATTCCTAGATCACAGATATCAATGACCGGTTCACAGCCAAGGACAATATGAATGCTTGTCGGATTATGGGCTTTAATTTTTTCAAGCAATACTCCCAGTGAGGTACCACGTACCAGTGAGTCATCACAGAGCAAGATACGCTTTCCTTCGATTTGTTTCCCATCCACGATATGTTTTTCAAAGACGAGATTTTTGCGAGCATCCTGCGTGTTTTGGATAAACGATCGTTTTTTAGTCGTGGTATGAATTGCCTCCTGATCATCCATCCCCAGAACTTGCGCAACTCCCATCGTGACTTCTTTCCCAGAGTTTAAGATCGGAATGATCAAATCAATCGAGATTTTTTTTGTTAAAAATCGCTTTCCCACTTCCCGACCCAAACTGCGTCTTTGTTCCCATATATGGCTATTCCCGTCAAAGCTTTTTTTATTGGAAAAATAAATCGTTTCCAACAAACATCGCTGTTCTGGCCCTCCCGCCACCGCATACTGAATCGAGCTCATCGTGCCATCAGGACGAAGGCACACAAGTTCTCCCGGTTTTATTTCTCGGACATAGTCAGCATTCATTGCATCAAACGCGACCGTTTCACTTGCGACCACCCAATTATTTTTCTTGCGTCCTAGACACAGTGGACGAATTCCCCACGGATCACGCATCGCATACACACATCCTGTCTCAGTTGCACAGATGAACGCAAATGCTCCTTCGATGAATGGAAGGGTCTGGAGGAAGGTTTGCATCCATGTGGGATATTTTTGGTGTTGAGAGAACAAGACATGAGCCACGACCAACGAATCACTGGCTTCATCTTCTACTCGTACTTGGAATTTTTTACGAAGTTTTCTGACACATGCATCAGGAATATTGCCATTGTGCGCAAGGCTTAGAAAAGACGTTTTGTTTTTGAGCAAAAAAGGCTGAGCGTTGGCAAGTGTGACGACCGATGATGTTGTGTATCGGTTATGACCTAAAAAAAGAGACCCGTCTATTTGGGTCCCGATATTTTCAAAGAAGTCTTCTCCATCACCTGAGTGGTGAGTGATGTATGGTTTCTCATCCTGAATGCGAAAGAGTCCGACACTATCATCACCTCTATGAAAGAGCGCACGAAAACCTTCTTTTACATCACTACTGCTGATATTTTTTCCCACAATAGCAAACACTCCACATTTCTCAGTTTTTTGTAGTTCCGCATCCATACGTATTAAGGTATCACACTATCGTATTGTCATCCTGAGCGAAGTCGAAGGATCCCTTTCTTTTGCCTGCCCGCCGAAGTAACCAGATTATTTTATTCTTCGACTACCCAAGTTGCCGTTGAGGCAACATGGAGTGGAGAAGCCTTCTCTTCTTTTACTTGTCATCCTCGAGGAGGCATCACGCTGTTGCGTGATAGCCTGCATCGGGGATCCATGGAATCCATTCCTAAAGCATGAAAAAGCCCGGGTATCCAACCCGGGCTTGTAAGCACATATACAAAAAGAAACAAAACTAAAACTAGCAGAGATAGTACATAAACCACCCCGAGGGATGGTCGGCCCCTTGGGGCAACTCTTCTTCGGGATCAACGGTATACCTCCCACTTGCTGGATCCCAATCCCCTCGGACAGGGAGCCTTTTCTCCCCGTAGACCATATCGAGAAAAGTGATATCGCTGGCGGTCAGAAACTCGATTCGCGTTTCGGACATTGTCCTAGTCACTGAATCCGCCTGCAACGCGCACACTCGCCAGCCACTTGCGTCTGGCGTCGCCTCAAGTGTCGGCTCCGGTGTCACTGTGACAATTTGCCCAATCTCAAACACCTCCACATTAATGTTCGTGGAATGACCCGGGTCATGCAGGTGCAATCCGGCATCATCAATCGGTCCCATGTTAGGATCGAACAAGAACCGAGGATTCGGATTTCCATTTCCGGAATCCTCCAGACCTAACTCAACGACGGGCACACATTCGTTGTATGTACTACCCTCGCTCAGGTATATGTCCTTTGAAAATCTATCCATCCCCACCTGTGCAAAGACGCGAAGCCTGTCAGGCACGCTCGCCTGACCGTCAGCTACTCTTATGACCATTTTAATGCAGTCATTCTCTGTTAGTTCCACGTGCCACACTGTGTGAGCCTCCAGTGTGTCTGTCCCCTCAAAGTCTTCGGGGGTTGCGACCCAAGGCAGTGGGTCGCTCGCTTGGGCAAAAACGCTACCTGCCAAAGCAAGTAGTACGACAAGAGCCAGAACCAATTTCTTGATCATTTCTTAAAACACTCCTTAAGATTTGCCTCCTGCCACGGGAGGCTCTGATTTGATTGTGGCGAAAAATCTCTACTCAGCGAAACTCATCGCCACAATCAATATTTATTATTCCCTTCTAATCTACTAATCTTACTAGTCTACTAATCCTGGGAATTCATTTTGTCTCTTCATTTGTAAAGGAGCAAAGTACCTCATCGGCACCTTCCACCACATAGACAGTCAGATCCGCCACTCTCCTACAAATAGAAGATAGGCAAATCTTTCAGTGTATGTATGCGAAAAATTTGAAAGAGGTGGACAAAACACCCTGGTATTCAGAGTGCTGTCACACCTGCTTCAAACGAACGAAGATTATACCAACATTGGCCTATAATGTAAAACAAAGAGCCTTGAAGTTTGTGTAAGAAATGCGTGTGAAGTGTTCTCTTTTTCGATTGGTTATTGGATATTGGGCATTGAGTATTCTCACATGCTATCTCTCCTGTCCTCTTGCCCCTGACCTCTGAAACCTGACTCTTTCCTTGCCGCTCCTTACGCAGGATCCTGCTCATACTCTGTTCCCGCTTTGATAGCTTCCTCTGCTTTTTGTAGCTCAAGTCCGACATACATAAGGTGCCCGGGATCGATAACATACTTCCAGTCAGAGATTTGCCACGCTACTTCTTGTGCGACTCTGCCTTCAAAGATCTTCATGGCTGGGCCACCATTGGGCTCAAAGATTGTTGCCCGGATCAAACGTCGTGAGTTTTCTCGTACCTCATTACTCGTACCACTGTCCTCTTGCCTCTTGCCTCTGTCTGCTTTCCCCTGACCTCTTTCCTCTTGCCTCTTCATCCTTTGCAATGTCTTTTGCACCGCCATTGCAACCGGTTGAGTCTCGTAGCGTTTTGACCACATTGGAAACACCTGTGCATCTTGTTCATCAATCACTTCGACCACGACATTTCCTCGCATATCAAAATCAAAATGTACTTGTGGGGTATATCCAAGTTCTGATTCATAGTGCTTCATGAGAAGGTCGTCTACCAATCCAAAATCATCTGCATACATATGTGCACTATGCGTAATCATAGTGAGCGGTCCCATCTCCATTTTTGCAGAGTCAGCAATATTTTTTTGGAGTTTGCGAAGAGCAAATGTATTTCTTGGCCATCCATGCACCATATCTTGGCTTCGAAAGTGGCAGGTAAAAAAGAACTTATCATCTTGCACAGACCCAAGGACCATCACCAAACATGGTGTGTCTCCTTTACTCACTTCTCCCCAGTCACGGACAGGATCAATGGTGATTGCGACCATTTTTTTACTATCAGGACGATCAAGTAATAATTTTTTAATCTCATCAATTTGATTGACACCAAGATCTTCACGCAGTCGCTTGCCATAGTTGTATGCCACCCCGGGAATTTGGCGTGCTGTCATCATTTCAGCGTAGTACGCTTCCAGTTCAAAACGAGCAAATGGCAAGTATTCTGGGAAATAGATATCTTCTGGATTCTCATCCGTGATCACAGCTGTGAGATTTAAGACTTCTTTGAGGCTATTATCCTTGCTGTATCGTGTGTGTTTTGGTCGTCCATACTTTGAGATCTCATTGAGGAGTTTGAGCCAAGTCTTTGCTACCTTTGGGGAAGAGACACGAAAGCCAGTTTGTTCACTGGGAAGCAGTTGGACTTTTGGTTCACTGCGGGCAAACTCCCGTGAGCGTTTTGCAAAAGGTTCAATTGTTTTTTCTGATAGCTCTTTGGCTTTGGCAATAAATTCTGCGCCGGTTTTGCCTCGCATATCCACAACTGCAACCATCTCTTGAAATTCTTTGACAATATCATCAGGAAGTTCTGGTTCGATTTCCCCACGAGCACCATTGATTCTTCGATTCTCGTCATATCCTTTTTCAACCAGCATTTTAAGCGCATGCCCTGACTGACTCATCTCTGCTCCCCAGATGAGGATCACGCGAATATGCGGATTGGCAAAGATATTACGGATCATGGCATTGATCCCCTGTGCCGAGTAGAGATTTCCAATTGTGTTGTACTCAACATCTTTCAAAAGTCCTTCGACAGCTTGTCTCTCTGTCCAGAGACAACAAACTGCCAAGTGATGTTGTGGGTTTTTGACTTTGAGGACATCTTTATAAAAAAGTGGCCAATTGGAAAGATCGATAGGCATACAATTTTGTCATCCTGAGCGAAGGCTAGCGTAGCTGGCCGAAGTCGAAGGATCCCTCTCTTTTTTGTCATCTCCGTAGATCCCAGGTATTCGCGGTGCTCGAAGCCAAGTTACGGGTGAGGCAACGTGGATATCGGGGATCCAAAATTTTAGTTTTTCTAACTAGAGGAACATAACAAAGGAAGTGTTTTCTTACAAGGGGGCGTTCGCAACAATGAGATAGAATCTTTTGAAAAAAACTATTTATTTTGCATACATTTTACTTCTGTGGCCGATTTCTGTAACAACAATTGTATCGCCCTTCACGTCAAACACCACTCGATAATCTTTATCAATACGATATCGATATTCACCAAGTTCATAGTTCGTTAAACGCTTCGCAAAAGAGAGTGGCATTGTTGAATGTACATAGAAACGAAGTTTAGAAATGATGTCTTTTTGAATTTGAAGTGGAAGTTTTTGAAGCTGTTTTTGCGCAGAGGGACGAATTATTAACCGAGTAGGTTGCTTCATAGACCAATTTGTTGTTCAATTTTTTCCAATGAAATTCCACCTTTTTCTTTTCTCGCTTTTGCAATTCTCTTTTTATAGCTTTCAGAATTTTGTGCATCCTGATCTTCAAGCCAGTCTTCCCAAACTTGCTGAGGCATGAGAATACCTAAAGGCTCATCTCCATTACGCAGTACTTGATAAAAACTCCCTGTTTTTTTCGCTTCCTCAAAGAGTTTTGCCACTCCTGCCTGAACGGTTTGAACATTTGTGAATTTTTGGCGACGTAAAATTGATGTATCCATATTTATGAATTCTATAAGAATTCTTTAATCAATGCAATGCCCTATTTTTTCACCCATCACCTCACGTATCGTAGGTTTCCATCAATTTTTACGATTAATCAAGAATATTGGAAAAAAATGTTGCAATCTGAAGCATTGCCTAATATTGCCAAATCTTGCGAGATATTGCGAGATACCTGTGTATATGCAAAGACCTGTGCCACAATTTATTCTTTTTTCTTTGCTTTTGCTTTCTTTTCTTTCGCTTCTTTTTCTTTTTGCAGAGCCTCATTCTCCGCAATTTGTTCGGGAGTCTTTGGCACATTTGCGATATAGGTCATGACGACTGGGTTATCATCAGTTCCGGGTTTTTTCCAATTGGTAAATCGACAGTTAGGATATCTTGAGCATCCGTAAAATTTTCCTCGTTTACTTGATTTTTCACGGATCTCTCCCTCATTACAGTCTGGGCATTTTATTCCATCCACACGGAAAATAAGTTTACCCGTGAACTTACATTCAGGAAACCGACTACAGCTGACAAACTTTCCAAATCGTCCAGTTCGGATCACCAAGTCACCTTCATTACAGGTAGGACACTTCTCTTCTCCCATTTTCTCAACAGGGATTTGTGTGCGCTCCGCTTCATCAGTTACTTTTGTCACACTCTTTGCAAATGGTGCAAAGAATGTTTTGAGTGTTTTTACCCATTCTTTCTCTCCACGAGCGATGGCATCCAAATCGTCTTCTAAGTTTGCAGTGAATTGATAATCAAGCTCCACCGGAAAGTTTTTCACCAGAAAATCTGCGACTGTTGTTCCGATACTCGTAGGCTTAAATGCTTTCGCTTCTCGCTCGACATATCCACGAAGCTCTAATACATTGATGATCGAGGCATAGGTACTTGGTCTTCCAATTCCGAGCTTTTCAAGGGTTTTCACAAGCGATGCATCGTTATATCTTGCAGGAGGTTGCGTAAATTTTTGCAAAGCCAACAAATCTTTGTATGAAAGCACTTCCCCGATCGTCATCTTTGGCAAAATTGTATCTTCACTTCCTGGGAATATTTTCATCCAACCATCAAAAAGCAGTACAGAGCCATTTGCCTTGAGTGAATACACTTGGGTGTCTTTTTTGGCATCAACGATAATTGCCGTTTGGTTATAGATGGCTTCATTCATTTGGGTCGCAATAAAACGCCTCCAGATAAGGTCATAGAGCCTGACATGTGACTCATCAAATGTTCCACCGATCTCAACACTCTGGCGAGTAGCCTCAGTTGGGCGAATTGCTTCGTGCGCTTCCTGTGCGTTTTTACTTTTTGTGGTAAAGATGCGTGGTTTTTCTGGCAGATACGTGGCACCAAATTGTTTTGCGATCAATTCTCGTGCCGAATCAATGGCAGAGGTTGAGAGGTTTACCGAGTCAGTACGGTGATACGTAATCACACCCTGCTCGTACAGATCCTGTGCGATCTTCATCGTGCGCTTACTCGTAAATCCAAGCTTGTTTGCAGCAGACTGTTGCAAGGTACTTGTCGTAAACGGAGCGTATGGACTGCGTTTCTTTTGTGTTTCCTGGATATCGGAAACCGTATAGGTGGAGACTTTGAGATCAGCAACGATCGGATCGACTTCTCCTTTGGTATGCAGTTCCAGTTCTTTCCCGTCTTTTTTCCAGAGCATCACTTGAATATCGTTTTTTTCAGGTGAAAGCAAATCCACGGTCACTTCCCAATACTCCACCGGGACAAAAGCCTCTCGTTCCTTTTCTCTTTCAACGATAAGGCGAAGTGCAACTGACTGTACGCGACCTGCAGACAGACCTCTTCGAACTTTCTTCCAGAGCACCGGAGAGAGATAGTACCCTACAATACGATCAAGCACGCGTCTTGCCTGTTGGGCATTCACGAGATCCATATTCAGTGTGGTTGGATGTTCGATCGCATGAAGAATTGCCGGTTTGGTGATTTCATGAAAGGTAGCACGCAGAAATTTTTTATCCTGCTTTTGTTTACTTGCTCCTAAAAGCTCCGCAATATGCCAGGAAATTGCTTCTCCTTCACGGTCAGGGTCAGTTGCCAGATAAATGACGTCAGCGTTTTTTGCGAGTTTTTTGAGTTTGGTGATGGTGCTGCTTTTCCCTTCACTCTGCACATAATCAGGCTTGAAGTCATGCTCAATATCGATGCCAAGTTTACTTTTGGGAAGATCAATCACATGTCCCATGCTCGCTTCGATCTCGTAGTCTGCACCCAGATATCTTTTGAGTGTACGAGCTTTGGTTGGTGATTCAACAATGACTAAATGCATAGAGGTAAGAGTACAAGGTCGCTGCTAGCGGGTAAAGGGTTTCATTATCAAACGGAACAAGGGAGTATAGCACACCCAGAGGAAACTACAGTAAATGCACGGTTCCAGGCGTTTGGGAAATCAGTCCCAAAAGCTCAAACTTTGCCAATAGAACGGAGAGTTCACGAGCAGGTATCTTGCTATACATGAGAAGTTCATCAAGGGATACTTCTGTGTTTTCTACTATATAGGTATAGATCGCTTCTTCAAGCGTAGAAGAAAACTGTGGTGGCAATGAAGAGCGACTCTCATTTCTCGCAGCTTCACTGCCAATATTGAGCTCTTCAAGGATATCCTGTCCCGTTGTGACGAGTTTTGCACCCATATTGATAAGAGCCTTGGTTCCTTCACTATATGGTGAGTGAATGGGACCTGGAACCGCGAACACTTCTCTTCCCTGATCAACAGCAAGTGAGGCGGTGATCAAACTTCCACTCTTTTTTGCTGCTTCTGTTACCACAATTCCCAGAGACATTCCTGAGACAATGCGATTTCTTCTCGGGAAATTACTAGGGATCGCAGACTGCCACGGTGCAAACTCTGTTATGAGACAACTCCCAGACTCAAGCAGTTGTGTTGCCAATCTATCGTGGGTTTGTGGATAGAATGGCACTCCAAGTCCATATCCAAGTACCCCGATGGTCTTTCCTCCATGCTCAATCGCCGTTTGGTGTGCGACCGCATCAACACCATACATAAAGCCAGAGACAATGACCAACCCTGCTCGTACCAATTGAGCAGTGAGTTCTTTGGTAACTTTGGTTCCATAGCTCGTGATCTTTCGCGTGCCAACAACTCCAATTGCAGGAAGAGAAAAATCTGGCATCTCCCCTTTGAGATAGAGGACAACTGGTGGATCTGGAATTTCTGAGAGTAGTGATGGATATCCCTTTTTGTCATCCTGAGTGATAAGCGAAGGATCCCTTTCAACTGCATTTTGAGTATATGCAGGATTCACGATCAGCAGAATTTTCTCTTTTGTTACAAACTCCTCTATGTCTTCAGGTGTGTGTACCTCTCTGTACTCCACAATTGATCGGGAGAGTTTTTCAGGAATGTGTGCATTTTGCAAAGACTCAGCAGAAATTGTGAGTAGTTCTTGGAGATCAGGAAACTTGGCAAAAAGAATCGAAAACCATTTCGGCCCCACACCTGGGATTGAAGCAACCCAAGCGAAAAGAGTGTTGTTGTCTGCTTTTCGAGACATACTTTATCCTATCATTTGGGTTTATTTGGTATAATTAATCCCTATGGAGATACGAAATTATCTTTTTCCCGCACAAGGCGAAGAAAACGCTTTTGGAAGTCCAGAGACTTGGAACGATTGGGATACAATTTCCGCCTGGTTTCTACCACATATCGCTTCAATTATTGAAAAAACGAGTACCCAAACAGAGCCATGGGATTTTGAGATTGCCACTCAGGACGGAGCGAGGATCGCCGAGTACACTGGACTTCATGTGTATATAGATGCAAATGAAGACACCTGGCAGTCTCCACATGGCAAAACCATTGCCCATGCTGAAGTAGAAAACTACAGACATAAAGGTTCTCTCCAGTCACCTGAAAGCGAAATTGTTTTTCCCACTACCTTCTCGTATCAGAAAAGCCGTCT
>CAZBKJ010000015.1:1822-27205 GCA_964492495.1 uncultured Pseudomonadales bacterium | reverse complement strand
ATGCAAGAACTCTTTTTGATCCTCTATCTCTCGATTTGAAAGCAAAACGCTGATAAGCTCTTTGTTGGTTTTGGGTGTTTCTTGACTGAGAATATTCCATTGCATAGAAAAAATGTCTGTTAATTTCTCTTGTATCTTGACACACTCAGGCTGACAAGAGAAGGAAAAGAGATGTTATCATAACCACATGGAAACCGCGCTCCCGATTACTGTCATAAAAATAATACAGACAATTAACTCTGCCGGATTTTCCTGCGAAATTGTTGGGGGAGCTGTCAGGGATCTGCTACTTTCCAAAGACACAACAGATTGGGATTTTACGACAGACGCGACTCCCGAACAAATTCTCCCTCTTTTTACCGAGAGCTTTTATGAAAACACGTACGGCACAGTGATGGTGGCACAAAAACACCTAAACGAACAATTTGGTATCAAGGATTCGGAAACAAACGATGAGCTTGTGTATGACATCACCACGTATCGATCAGATGGAGAATACCGAAATCATCGAAAACCAGAATCCGTTGTATGGGGAAAAACTATTGAGGAAGATTTGAAGCGTCGAGATTTCACCATCAACTCCCTAGCACTACGCATCCTCACTCATACACCAGCTGAAACAACATCAGGCACACTCACTGTGAACACAGAAATCATCGATCCGTTTGGTGGAGAAAAAGACCTCCAAGAAAAACTCATTCGCACAGTTGGCGATCCCAATGATCGTTTTGCTGAAGACGCACTGCGGATGCTTCGTGCTGTTCGATTTGCTGTACAGCTGGGATTCGTGATAGAGAAGGAAACTGGAGATGCGATAGCCATCCATGCCCCAAGCCTGTCCCACATTAGCAGTGAGAGAATAAGTAGCGAATTTATGAAAATGATTGCAAGTGACCGTCCAGCTTCAGCAATTTTCTTGCTTGATCAATTTGGACTTCTTGAGCACATTTTGCCGGAATTGTTGACAACAAAAGGAGTCAAACAATCAGGTCATCATATCTATGACGTTTGGGAACACAGCATCAGAGCGCTTGATGCCTGTACATCGACTGACCCTCTTGTCCGACTTGCAACACTCTTGCATGACATTGCAAAACCATCCACGCAGCGCATTAGTTCCGACGGGTCTGTCACATTTTACAATCATGAAGTGGTCGGAGCGCGAATGGCAAAACTGATTGCCCAACGCCTGCGATTATCAAAAGACGAGTGTAATCGAATATTCACCCTTGTTCGCTGGCATATGTTCACATACGAGAGCTTTACGACAGATGCCTATATCAGACGGTTTATTCGCCGAGTGGGTACTGAAAACTTAGAAGACATGTTTGCTCTTCGCATTGGCGATCGTGTTGGAAGTGGGAGTAAAAAAACAAGTTGGAGACTTGAAGAACTCAAAGACCGGGTTTGGGCAGAACTCCATCAGCCAATGAAACTCACCGATATGGTGATTGATGGCAATGATGTGATGAATGAACTGAAAATTGCACCAGGTCCACAGATAGGAAAAATACTCAATGAAATTTTTGAGGAAGTATTTGAAAATCCAGAGCTCAACGATCGAGAAAAATTACTTGAAAAACTTCGAAGCTACCCTCTGACCTCTGACCTCTGACTTATCTTTTATTCTTCGAGCGAAGGCAGCTCAGCTAGCCGCAGTCGAGAAGGTTTGTTCTCGCTATCTAACGATAAACGACAAACTTGCCTCGTCCCTGATACCTGACCTCTTGCCCCTGCTATCTCCCGTTTGTCATTCCCGTGAATACGGGAATCCATGCTATCTGTTTTCGATCTATAAACTATGACCTATCATCTTTGAACTCTGTCTTTTCCTGACCCCTTGCCTCTGATACCTGAAACCTTGTACCTTGCATCTTGTACCTGAGCTCTTCTCTACAGTCCTGGGAAAAGAATCTCGATTTTTGCACTCTCTCGAATTCCAGAAAGCCATGAAGATGCTTCTGTTTGAAACTTCTGTTCTTCTAATTGCTTTTTGATTGTTTCTTTTGCCTCAGCTTCTGAAACTGACTTGTAAAAGTCTTTGTTCTTTGTGAAAGATTCATTGATTTCCTGATCGGAAACTGTGATTTTATCTTGCAAAATTTTCTTTACAGACAACTGTAATTTGATTCGTTCCTTGAATTCATCAATTGTCATATTTTGTGCTTCAGCAATTGCTTGGACTCCACCTGAAGCGCTTGCTTGTTTATCAATCTCGTTGAGTTCTTTATCGATTTCGTCGTTTGAAACACTCACATTTGCTTTTGAAACTTCTTGATCAATCACTTTTTCTGTTGCCATTGCATTGAGTTGATCACTACCAAATTGTGAGTTGAGTGCACTTGCATACTCCCAGATGTAGATTGGTTCACCATTTACAACAGCTGGAGTGAGAAGATTTTTATATCTATATCCAAGAAGTGCAATTACAGCAATCACACCGACAGCGATAAGCATGAGGCGTCGTGAAGATGCAGATGCTGTGGTCACTTCACCATTTTCCATTACAACACTTTCATTTTCTTCCATCATTTCTGGTTCGGATTGAACAGCTTTTCGTTTCATAGGAGAAGCTTTCTTTCGTGCTGCTACGGTTTTTGATTTGGTGGTTGTTGCTTTTTTCATTGTGTCATCATACCAAAGCAAACATAAAATGCAAATGGGAAAGGTCAGTCTTTTACGGACATGGCTGTAAGAATTTTCTGGCCAGTAAAGAGTAGTCAGAAACATCCACAATACCATCCTTGTTGATGTCAGCAGCTGGATTGGAAATCACAGCTTTGAGAAAATTTGCTGCCAAAACACTGTAATCTGAAAGATCAATTATTCCATCACGAGTGATGTCCTCAGCACAGCTTGATGCGGTTGGTGTTGGTGTCGCAGTTGTTGGAGGAGTTGATGCACCAGGAATAGGACCATCATGGGTATAGCGAAACCAATTAAAGTCAGCGACACCCGTTTCTGTTTGTGTGTTCCAAGAAAACAGTGCGTACTTCATCCCCTTCCAATAACTAAAGTACATTTGCAAATCACTTCCTAAAGGAGTGAATGTTGTTCCATTTGTGCTATACGAGACCCGTGCCATCCCACCACTGAGAACCTCTGCTCGTAACCAAACAGTGTTCCCTGTGATTGTCGGTCCGTTCTCAGAACCACTTCCACCACGCCAGCTGTTGGTATATGACATTTTGATTTGGCGCGTCGTTCCCGTTTGTACAACACCAATCCAAATATGTGGTTCACCAAGAATTCCAATACCAGTTGTTTGATTGCTGACCATCCCTGATACATCAATTTCCGTTGTGCCGCTATTGATAAATCCCATGATCTTTTGGGTCAATATATTTTTTGTATTTGAGAAACCTCCAGTACTTTTATTATTTTTGATTCGAAGATATCCTGGTCGATCAGTCAGTGACCATTTCGAAGGAATTGGATTAAAGTTCCACTGCCATTGTTTTCCTAAGGTACTTTGGGAAAACTCGTCGCTAGTTGCTGGAAGAGATATTGGATACACCGCCCCGACATTTGGTTTGACAGATGAGAGAACTGGAATACCGGTTCCATCATTCTCAGGATCAGACCCAATAACCGGCCAGTCATTCACCCACTTCATTGGTTGCAGATGCGTGATTCGCCCATACCCACCAAGTTGTTGGAAATGCATGAACCAATTTTCACCAGAAGCCAACTCGACCCAGCCTCCTTGGTGTGGTCCATTGATACCGTTTCCAGCTCGAAGCACTGTCCGTGCTTCATACGGACCAAACACACTTTGTGAGCGAAGTACGGCCTGTGGCCCTGTCTCTACTCCTCCATATGGCGCAAAGATGTAGTAGTAGCCGTTGCGTTTGTACATTTTCGGGCCTTCCAAGGCATTGAACTGAGATTGATTTGTGAAGACAACTCGACCTTGATCAGTCAGCGTCGTGCCATCTGGGCTCATTGCATACATCCACAGTGGTGTTCCTCCCATGACTGCATGGACTAGGTATGCCTTGCCATCCTCATCCCAAAACGGGCACGGATCGGTTGCATTGTCATCTGCCTTCACTAGCACCGGGGTCGTCCAAGGACCTGTAGGACTAGTTGCTGAAGTCATATAGATTCCATAGCCAATGAGTGGATAGTAAATATAATACCTACCTGCATGGAAACGAATCGAAGGTGCCCAAACTCCTCTTCCGTACCCTGACCATTCGTACGAAGGATAGATTGACGTAAAGTTGGTCGTATCAGGCAACACATGACTGATGATTGTCCAGTTGACCAAGTCTTTTGAATGTAAGATAGGAATATTTGGCCAGAAGTGAAAGTCAGATGCCACCATGTAGAAATCACTCCCCACTCGTATGACATCTGGATCAGAGTAGTCTGACATCAACACAGGGTTTTTATATGTACCATTCCCCTGATCACCCCAACTTGGGTTGGAAACCTGTGCGTAAACGGGAGACAAAAACGAACCCATCAATAGAGTACAAAAGAAAAATGCTAGAAAACAAGCCAAACGGTTATGCATGCAAATCCTATCAATGATTTTAGCCTAACAAGTTTTCAAGCATTTGAGTAGAGGAAAGAAAGGTGGAAGAACCCGCACTTCGTAAGGATTAGCTTCCCTGCCTACCATTCCAAAAAAAATGACCCTTTCGGGTCCTTCTTTTTTGGAGCGGGTAAGGGGAGTCGAACCCCTCTTCTCAGTTTGGAAAACTGACGTTCTACCGATGAACTATACCCGCAAATATTCGACTGTGATGCTAGTGTTTGGTTCTAGCTGGGGCAATTGTACCAAAAGTTTCCCCCTTTCTCTACTTCTTTGCCTACGCTTTTGTCTTGTCACTGTCTATAAGTCCACCACATGCCCTTTTTGTTCCTTTGCGATGTACACGACAGAGATGAGCACCAGTGTCAGCGCGAGAGCTGCTCCAAAGAACGCACCAGTTGGAGCAATATTGGTGAGAAATCCACCAATAAGCGGGCCAATGATTGTCCCAAGACTTATGTAGGATTGATTGATTCCCATCGCACCTCCTTGGTCTTCTTGCTTGGTGTGCTTGGACAAGAGCGCTGTAATGATCGGTACGTTAAATGAGTTGCCGGTCGCCACGATCACCGAGGAGAGTGTAAAGGTAAGCAAATCACGGCTCAAGCCCATGAAAAGAAACCCTAAAACGGTCGTAATGACGCCAAAAAATAACAGCGGGACTTCACCAAAGCGCTTGACAGCTATGCCTACGACTCCCCCCTGCAGGACGAGTCCGATAAATCCGAATACCGTAAAGAGCATCGCAATCTTGTCTGTAGTCAGGAGCAGCACATCACTCGTGTAGGACTGGAATCCAAGGATAAAGATCGAAAAGGCGAGATTGGTGAGGAAGCTGGCCAAGAATAACTGCCCGACGTATGGCTCAAAGAGCGCTCGATACAGAGAACGCACATCAAATAATGGGCCAGTTTTTGTTTCCCGCCCACCTTCTGGCAGTGTTTCCTCCAAAAAAATCATGATGAGAATCGTGGCTATAAATGCCAATGCTGCCCCGAGGAGAAATGGTGCTCGTAGCGAAATCACCGAGAGGTACCCCCCGATCGCAGGCCCGACGAGAAAACCGAGACCAAACGACGCACCGAGGACACCAAACCATTTCGCACGCTCTTTTGGCTCGACTGTATCACTGATGACTGCCTGCGCCACGGAGTTGTTGCCTCCCGTGACACCGTCAAGCACTCGAGCAAAGAGCAACACAGGGGCGTTCCATGCCAGTGCCATCAGGAGCTGAGAAATACTCGTCCCAAATACACTTGCAGCCAGCAAGAATTTGCGACCATGCATGTCAGATAGTCGTCCAATGATGGGTGTCGCGATAAACTGAGCCAGGGCAAATGATGCAAACAAAATCCCACTGCCTGCCGCGCTAAAGCCAAATTGCTTGGCATAAGGGTAGAGGAAAGGGATAATCACGGCGTAGCTGAGCGCGTTGACGATACCGACCAAAGACACGATGTAGAGTGCCCGAGTGGTGGCTGCTTTAGTCATACAGAAATCCTTTGTGCATTTGGGATGTAGCCTAAAAAAAGGCTCAAAAGAACGATAAACCCAAGCGGTTATTTTCTCATGGATGCGGCCAATTTGGAAGTATCTAGAGAAGTATTTCGCTGATATGGACGTGGATGGGTTGTAAGATACTCAGTCAGACTCCCCTCCTGTATTGGGGTATCCAGTTTGTAGTACTCCTTCACGGCTTGTGCAAAGGTAAAATCACTGAACTCTTGCTCTGTCGTTGTATGAAAAATGCCTTGCGGTGTTTGTTCTGCAACCCAAGCGAGGATTGCAGAAAACTTCTCAATTGATGTTGGTGTCCAGCTTGTATCGGCAAATTGTGGCGGGAGCGTACCTTCTTCGAGTTGCTTTTTTACTTTATGCCACAAATCAAGTTTGGGGAATTCATCCATTCGGTACGGTCGATCTATTCGAAGTATTGAATAGTCCGTGCAGATTTTTTGTACTTCTTCTTCTGCCCATACTTTTGTTTGTCCATACCACTCAATTGGGCTTGTTTGATCCGTCTCTACGTACTTACCTACTTTTTTCCCATCAAACACATACGCGGTGGAAATATGGATCATGTACTTCCCATACTTTGCTGCCGCTGATGCAATAGTACGAGTTCCAAGCACATTGACTTTATATGCAGGGCCTTCTTTGTCACCTTGTTGTTCAAATGCTTTCTGCGTATCCGTAAACGCCGCAAAGTGTACAACAGCTTTCGCATCTGATTTTGCAAATGCGTCATCGACCTGCGCTTCATTGAGGATATCGACACCTTCTGACAAATCAAGGTTTTGAAATTCAAAGCGTTCTTTATAGAGATCAACAAACTTTGATCCAACTAAACCGGAAAGACCTGTCCCAAGTATTTTCATAGTGTTATGTGTACTGTTTTTCGTAATATTTCTGATACTCTCCACTTTTACATCGCTTCCACCAAGTTTCATTTTTCATAAACCAATCAACGGTTTGCTGTAAACCTTCATCCAGTGTCACAGATGGAGACCAACCAAGTTCTGTGTGAATCTTTGTCCAGTCAATTGCGTACCTTACATCATGTCCTGGTCGATCTTTGACAAACTCAATACTTGATTCGTTTTTTCCCATGAGTTTGATAATTTTTTTCACAATCTCAATATTGCCAACGTCTTGATTCATACCACCGACACAATAGGTCTCTCCTACTTTTCCTTTTTGTATCACCGCATCGATTGCACTGCAGTGATCCTGGACAAACAGCCAGTCACGTACCTGCAATCCATCTCCATACACTGGAACATTTTTCCCTTCCAACAAATTTGTGATTGTGAGAGGAATTAATTTTTCTGGGAAATGATACGGGCCGTAGTTGTTACTGCAGTTAGTGATGGTAATTGGCAATCCGTATGTGTCAGCAAATGCTCGTACAAGATGATCTGACCCTGCTTTACTTGCACTATATGGAGAGTGCGGGTCGTACTTCGTGTTTTCAGTAAATTTTTCTTGTGTGCCAACCTCTAGTGTCCCGAATACTTCATCAGTACTGATATGGTGAAATCGTTTCACACCTCGCTTCACCGCTTCTTGTAACAGAACCAATGTCCCTTCCACATTTGTTTTCACAAATGCACCAGGATCAAGAATTGAACGATCAACATGCGTTTCAGCAGCAAAATGTACCACGATTTCCACACTATCCATCGCTCGTTTCACAATTTCACGATCACAGATATCACCTTTGAGGAAAGAATAGTTTGGATTTGATTCCAATTCAGAAAGATTTTCCAAGTTGCCTGCATAGGTTAAGGCATCAAGATTCACAATCTCATCTTTGGGATGTTTTTCCAGCCAATAATGAATAAAGTTCGAACCGATAAAGCCTGCTCCACCTGTAACAAGAAGTTTCATACATGTTTCTTAGTAGAATAAATTTTCTTCACCTATCCTACCAAACTTGATGAAAACGAGGAAGACCCGCTATTTTTGGCTTACAATCCACGATCGAACCAGCTCACGAATTTGTGAATACGATGCATCAATGGGTAAATAGACCCATGCTCCACCTGGAAATCGCTCGGGATGATAGAGAACGGCACTTGATGTCGCTCCCTGAATTGGTAGCTGGTACGAAGAAATGTGTGGTTTTTGTTGTGTCTTGAACAGTTCCCATCCTATAGCAGCGACTTCTTTTTTGGGAAGTTGGTTTTCAAAATGCGTATCGTACAACCCGATCAGTTTCCCGATGGTTTCTGGGTTGCGGGCGATGGTTGGATTTTGTAAATCTTGTAAAAGAGCAGCAATTACCTTTTGTTGTCGTCGTACGCGACCGTCATCGCTCCCTTCAAAAGGATCAGGAGAGTGTCTGGAACGAACAAAACGAAGGACTCTGTCCCCGCTCATATGCTCTTTGCCTTTGGTAAATGCAATGACTTCATACAATTTTTTTGGGTCTCTTTCTTTTGTTACATCAACATCTGCTCTTGGAAATTGATAATCAATAAAAGTTTTCTCGATATCAATATCCAGACCACCAAGAGCGTCAACAATTTTCCCAACTGTCGCGATATCAATTGTCACTAGATGATGAATCGGCAATCCCGTCAAATCAAAAAGTGCGTTTCGGATGATTTCTTGACCATTCTCGGGTCGCTTTTCTCTCACTCCTTTTTCCAAAAGAGAGTTTATCTTTGCTGACTCTGATGCGATCCATAGATCCCGAGGCACCGATACAAGCTTTACGTCACCTTTCGTAATCCCCACAGAAGCAACCATCACTGTGTCTGTGAGAAGGCTTGTTGTATTTCGATTCTCTAGAGAATCGATCCCTAAGATGAGAATGTTTTTGCGTCCATCACTTTGAGTGATAGAGAAATTTTTGCTTTCTACTGCGGTTTCAAACAGCACTTGAGGTGGCACTCCAGCGGCTGTAGTAATTGCTCGTACATACAAAACCGAGACGACAAGAATGAGGAGTATCAACGTGACAATGGCGCCACACAAAAAAACGACACCGTACTTTATGAGGTTCCAAACAAATATCAACGAAAAATGAAGTACTTTATCAAGCGTTTGCGGTTTCTGGTTTTGGATAGATGCCAGAGGAATCAAGGCTTTTTTTCCGATTTTTTTACTCTTCTTTTTTTCGGTACGAGGAGCTGAAGTTTTCTTAGTGTTTTTCTTCATTACGGTTTTTTCACAAAAAAGGTGTCTGTATCGTCCGATTATATCTTCTTTTGTGCTCGTTTGAGGTACTGTCCAGTTTCTGATTTCGGCATACCCATAATTTCTTCAGGGGTTCCGACAGCCACGACTTCGCCACCTTCATCTCCACCCTCAGGCCCAAGATCGATGATCCAGTCTGTATTTCGGATGACATCTAGGTTGTGTTCGATAACCACAACGGTATTGCCCGTATCGACAAGCCTTCGCAAAACCAATAGCAAGTTTTGAATGTCTTCAAAATGAAGGCCAGTTGTCGGTTCATCAAGCAGATACATCACATGTTCTTGTGAACGTAGCGAAAGTTCCCGTGCAAGCTTGACTCTCTGCGCTTCTCCTCCAGAAAGTGTTGGGGCACTTTGACCCAAACGCATGTATCCCAATCCAACATCTGAAAGTGTCTGCAGTTTATGCAAAATAGATCCATGATGCTGGAAAAACGCTATTGCCTCTTCGATCGTCATTGCAAGAATATCTGCAATGTTTTTCTCTTTATATCTCACTTCCAGTGTCTCGCTGTTGTATCTTGTCCCTTTACAGACATCACAGGTGACATAAACATCTGGCAAAAACTGCATTTCTATTTTGACTTGTCCCTCACCTTGGCAGGCTTCACATCGGCCACCTTTGACATTGAAACTAAATCTTCCTGCGGTATACCCTCGTGCGTGCGCATCATTCGTGCTTGAGTACACAGTGCGAATCAAATCAAACAATTTTGTATATGTTGCTGGATTACTACGTGGGGTTTTTCCAATTGGACTTTGATCAATCAAACTCACGCGTTTGAGCGCTGGATCTACGGTGATTGAATCGATATCACCCAAAGATTCATGAGTGACATACCCTAACTCTTTTGCAAGATTTAAATAAATTGTTTCGTGGAGTAAGGTTGATTTCCCTGATCCTGAAACTCCAGTAATACAAATGAATTTTGACAGAGGCAAATCAACATCGACAGATTTTAAGTTGTGCGCTTTTGCACCTCTGATGGCTAGCACTCCACTCACTTCATTTTTCTTTTCGCGCTTTGTGGGAAGATTTACGTGCTTCTTGCCGCTTAAGTATTTTCCAGTAAGTGAATCTTTGGATTTTTTAATAGCGTCAATTGTTCCTTGTGCGACCACCATTCCACCTTTGCTTCCAGCACGAGGGCCAAAATCCACAATCCAGTCCGCAGACTCCATCATTTCCTGATCGTGTTCGACAACGATTACCGAATTTCCAAGATCTCTCAGACGCTTGAGTGTTTGGATCAATCGTTCATTGTCTCTGGAATGAAGCCCCACAGTTGGTTCATCAAGAACGTATAAAACCCCGCTCAAACCTGTACCTATTTGCGATGCGAGTCTGATACGCTGTGCTTCTCCTCCAGCAAGAGTTGCAGCTTCGCGAGAAAGAGTGAGATACGTGAGTCCCACCGAAACTAAAAACTCGAGACGTTCACCTATCTCTTTTAAGATCGAAGAAGCAATAAAGGCTTCTTTTTCAGTCATTAAATTTTTCTCAATACCATTTTGTTGCAAGGTACTGATCCACTCTCGAGCTTTTTTGATTGGAAGATCACAGACATCAATAATATGTTTCTTATCGATATGAACTGCCAAGCTCTCAGGTTTCAGTCGCTTTCCCTTACAGCTTGGACAAACTTCTTTTCGCATGAATCGTTCAATGTCTCCTCGTGCCCACTCCGACTCAGAGTCTCCATACTTCTTTTCTAAGTACCCGACAAATCCTTCAAATGTTTCTTCAATTTCCGTTTCTTTTCCAAAGCGATTTGTACCAGAAACTCTGTGTTGTCTGGGTTTGTCACCGTACAAAAGAATATGTTGTAAATCTTCAGGAAGCTTTCGAAACTCGACTCGCATCGATCCACCATACTCACCAACGACCTGTGTAATCAGCCGACTAAACCAAGTGTCTCCACTTGTTACACGCTCAAAAGGAATGATTGCCCCTTCCGCTAAAGTCAGTGCTGGTGCCACGATGAGCCCTGGGTCAACCTTCAAAAGTGTTCCCAAACCATTACACGTTGGACATGCACCATGCGGGGTATTGAAGGAAAAGATACGTGGTTCAATTTCTTGCAGTGATATTCCACAGTTTGGACACAAGAATTTTTCAGAAAACAAAGCGTCTTCCATCTCTTGTGGTTTTTCAGGGAACGAAAATCCAGGATCGGTAACAAAGGTTGCAGTTACTAACCCATCTGAAAGCTTGAGGGCTTGTTCCACGTCTCCAGTGAGTCGACTCTTAAACTCTTTTCGCTCTGTTTCATCCCGAAGCATTTTTTTGTCTACTGCAAAACGATCAATCACCACACTTATGTCGTGCTTGTTGTTTTTGAGCAGGACAAAATCTTCATCAACACCATAGACTGTGCCATCCACCCGTACTCTGCTGTATCCTTTTTTCTGGATATTCTCAAATAGCGAAATAAACTCACCTTTTCTTCCTCGTACAACAGGTGCCAAGATCATGAAACGAACTCCACTACTATATTCTGGACGAGACTCAACTTTTTCGATAATAGAGCCGACAATTTCATCAACCGATGATCGCTTGATCTCTTCGCCACAGTTTGGACAGTGCGGTCGTCCAATACGAGCAAAAAGCAAACGAAGATAGTCATAAATCTCAGTAATTGTTCCCACAGTTGAGCGAGGATTATGAGAAGTGGTTTTTTGATCTATCGAGATTGCAGGAGATAAGCCACCAATAAAATCAACATCAGGCTTGCCCATCACACCTAAAAATTGACGTGCATAGGAGGATAGACTTTCGACGTATCGTCGCTGTCCTTCTGCATAGATGGTGTCAAATGCGAGTGATGATTTTCCACTTCCTGACATACCCGTCAAAACCACCAGTTTGTTTTTTGGAATGTCCAAATCAACGTTTTTGAGGTTGTGCTGACGAGCACCTTTGATCGTAATCATGTCTTGAGTTTTGTCCATAAAAAAGCAGTTCCTCTAGGGAAAATACGACCAAGGTGTCGTAAGAGGATTTGTCATTGTACCTTTTTTTGCTCTCGAGTACAATACCTGCATGACCAAGTTTTATATCACAACCGCTATCCCCTACGTCAACGGAAAACCCCATATTGGACATACCTTAGAATTCGTCCAAAGCGATACGATTGCCCGTTTTCATCGCCAACTTGGTGACGATGTTGTGCTACTTACTGGTTCTGATGAAAACTCTCTCAAAAACGTTCGTGCTGCAGAAAAAGAAGGAATAACCACCAAAGAACTCTTGGACAAATATACTGCGGTCTGGAAAGAATTTAGTAGTTCACTCAATATCCAAGTAGATCGATTTCAGCGTAGTTTTAATCCTGAGACTCACTTTGGCGGTGTCCAGGAGCTCTGGAAGCTTTGCGAAAAATCTGGAGACATCTATAAAAAATCATACAAAGGTTTGTACTGTGTTGGATGTGAGCAGTTTTATAAAGAAAGTGAACTCAAAGACGGTCTCTGTCCGCAACACTTAGTCGCACCCGAGACTGTGAATGAGGAGAATTACTTCTTTCGCTTAAGTAAATACCAAGATGAAATTCAAAAACTCATAGAGTCTGATGAGTTGCACATCATCCCAGATAAAATAAAACGTGAAGTTTTAGCCTTTCTAGAATCAGGACTTGAAGATTTTTCTGTTTCCCGATCTGTTGAGCGTGCTCGCGGTGTTGGGGTTCCTGTCCCAAACGATGAGACTCAAGTCATGTATGTATGGTTTGATGCGCTCGCAGTCTACATGACTGGAATCGGGTACGGATACGACCAAAAACAATGGGAAACGTACTGGCCAGCTGACATTCATGTCATTGGAAAAGACATTGTCCGTTTTCATGCAGTCTACTGGATTGGTATGCTGCTCTCCGCAAAACTTCCATTACCAAAAAAACTCTTTGTCCATGGACACATTACGAGTGGCGGACAAAAAATGAGTAAAAGCATCGGAAATGTCATCGATCCGTACGAAGTGATAAAAAAATACGGAACTGACTTTACAAGATTTTATCTACTCTACGAAATTCCCACACTTGATGATGGAGATTTCACCTTTTCCCGAGCAGATGAGCTGTACACATCAGAGTTTGCCAATGGTATCGGAAACTTAGCCTCACGTATTGCGTCACTGTGCGAAAAATCACATGCGAAATTTGAACTGTCGCCAACAAAGGCGATACTTTCCAAAGAACTTGTCATGTCATTTGATACGCTTGATCTTCGAGAATCACTACGACTTGTATGGAAAAACGTCTGGGATCTGAACAAAAAATTGTCAGATGACAAGCCTTGGACACTGGATGAAAAAGAACTGCAGATCTATCTCCAGCCAGTTGTCACACAAATCAATCAAATCGCCGTTGACCTTTCACCCTTCTTGCCATCGCTTTCACAAAAACTGCACGATCATTTTGGAAAACAGAACATAGAGAAATTGACACCTCTGTTTCAAAAACTATCATGAAATACCTCGTGCTTTTGATGGTGGGGATGTGGTTCGCGTTCTTGACAGTGACGCAGTCTTTTCACGCTTGGGAACGATTATTGGTAACAAACAACTTTTCGCCTGCCTCAATTGCTATCGTGACGGGCTTTACAGCGCTGATTGGTTTTGGGTACACAATGCTTCTTATCATGCTTGCACAAGCACCAATTCCACGCAAGCAGACACTCACCTACAGCATTTTTGCAGGATGTAGTATCTTCATGCTTTTTGTTCTGGATTTTTTTATCCCTAATTCTCCTTTCGATACGATGCGGTTGTATATGAGAGCGGATATGTTTTTACGAGACAATCATCACACAATTTTGGCGTGGATGGATTACAGTAATACACTGCTTTTGTTTGCTACCACCCTGTGGTGGGTACTTTCTGGAGTGATCTTCAGTGTTGTATTTTTCAAGAAGAAGAAGTAACTTTTTTGTGCTCCCGGCGCGAATCGAACGCACAACCTTTTCCTTAGAAGGGAACTGCTCTATCCAATTGAGCTACGGGAGCCTTCACATACTATTATACCTTGTTCCCACAAACTTTAGCCCCTTGCATCAAAGACCAAAATGTTTCACACTAAAATTGAATCTATTAATTCTGCCCTACAATGGAGGAACATATGGCAAAACAATCATCATTTGGCGTCGGAGCCCTAGTCGGAGCGGTTACTGGTGTGATCGCGGGAGCTGTTGGAATGTTTTTATCAGATGAAGACAACCGGAAGAAAGTTGTCAAAGAAGCAAAAAAAGTCGAAAAGGTTATTGAAAAAGATATTCGTAAGGTTGCAGGTAAAGCTCGATCAGCAGTGAAAAAAGCCAAAAAAACCACTAAACGTCGCAAGTAGGTTTAGTGATCTATTCCCCTGGTTCGTGACCTTCTTTTTTGTGTTGTTGTAGTACGGTTCGGGCGGCAATTTCTGCCGCCCGATTCCCATACCGTCCAGATTTTTCTGCGGATTTTTTAATGTGCTCGTATTGTCGCTGCTCTTTGGCTGATACACCTTTGAGATGCTTCCCTTTTGGCATACAGTACATTACTTCTTTACAGACTGCAAAGCTTTCTTTCCTTTTGTTCGTGCTTCATCGACAGTTTCTTTTGCTTGTTTTTGAGCGTCTATTGCTCGATCCTCTACCTTGCCTAGAAGCTCTTGACCCTTTTCTTTTACCTGCTCTGCCGAATCCCTCAACTTGTCTCTAGTATCTTTATCACTGAGCGCCACAGCGACAGCACCGACTGCTGCTCCCACTACTCCAGCTGCTACTCCAACGGCGGCAGTTTTTAGCGCATTTGACGAATCATTTGTACGTGCATTCATAATGTATTTCCTTTTGTATTGTTAATAACGACTTGAGAGCGAACGCCCCACAAAGATCACCACAACCGCTCCGATCGTTGCGACGACCAAACTATAGATATTTAAGCCCGTCACACCAACTTGTCCAAAGAGGTTCATAAGAAATCCTCCGATAAAGGCTCCGACGATCCCTAGTAAAATATCTCCACCCAAACCTTGTGATGCGTCTGTTTTCATCACAATCGAAGCAATCCATCCTGCTATCGCTCCTAATACTATCCATGCAATTATTCCCATAATTACTCCTTTCTCTGTATATTTTTTTATGCTTGCTGCTTTGCTCTTTTGAGCAAAAATCCAATTGCTGTGTCTATATATGTAGGCATCTGTGCCTCCTTTCTATCCGTTAATTATTTCTCCCCATGTGGGAGATGATTCGTCGCACATCATGCTTGAAAATTACAGATCACTATGCAACGTTCTTAATAAGAATAGCCTCAAGAGACGAAAGGAAAGTGAAAACAATGTAAGAAACCTGTATAGATGAGTATTTACAGAAGGTATGAATGTACTACTTGCTCAAGTTCATCAATATCAAATGGTTTCAAAAGACATCCATCTGCACCAATTCGATCTGCAACCTTCTTTGCTTCATTTGAAGCTGACATGATGAGAATTGGAATATCTTTCGTGGCGTTATTTTTTTTGAGCTTGGTTGTGAGCTCTTCTCCACCAACTCCAGGCATCCAGAGATCCATAATCACCAACTGTGGTTTATGTCCAAGAATTTCTTTTGGATCCTTACATGACGGAAGACTAATGGTCTGGTATCCAAGGGTATCAACGATCATGGTGACAACTTCACGGATACTTTCATCATCATCGATAATCACGACATTTTTACTCATACTGTACCTAGTGGGAGTGTAAAGAAAAAGGTTGCACCTTTTCCTTTGGCACTTTTCACTCCTATTGTACCTTCGTGTTGCCTGATGATTTCAGAAGCAATATACAAACCCAGACCAACGCTTTGATCAGATAACGATTTACGATTTGCCTGGAAGAATCTCTCAAAAACCTGCTGCTGGTCTTCTTTTGCAACACCTTTTCCAAAGTCTTTTACTTTTACCGTTACCTCTCCATTTTCCACGAAAGCACTAACCTGAATCGAGGAACCTGGAGGAGAGAACTTCGTAGCATTTGTCAAAAAATTCATAAGCACCTGGGCTATTCGGATACGGTCAGCATTGACCGTAATTTGAGCAAGTGGATCAATATGAATTGAGTGAGTTTGGGCGATATGAGATACATCCTTCCCAATCTCTAAAATCAACTCATCCAATGAAAATTCAGTTTTATCTAAAATAAGCTTTCCTGCTTGAATACGGGTTGTATCTAGGAGTTGGAAAATAAGATGGGTTAAGCGATCGACTTGCACATTCATTCGACCCAAGTACTTCATCATCAACGGATTTTTTTCTATATCTCCCTGACGCTTGAGCAACTGTGCGTACGCTTTAATGCTGGTAAGTGGTGTTTTGAGTTCATGACTGACCACGCTAATAAATTCATCCTTTCTTCTTTGGATATCCATGTGGGCAGATATATCAACTGTCACAGCACGGATACCGATTCGAGTATTTTTTGAATCTTTCATAACATCAATTCGTGTCTCTACCCATACAGGTGTATTGTCACTTGCTACCCATCGGTAGCGGACTATCCCTTGGTTTTGGACTAAGAAAATAGTTTTCAGTTTTTTTTCGACTCGTTCTCTGTCTTCCGAATACATAATATCTATCCAGAATCCAGGTGTTTCTAACCATCGTTTGAGTGAGTGACCTAAAAGGCTCACAGCATATGCACTCACGTAATGAATGCGTTGATTCTTATCACTCGGATCGCCGATTACCTCCCAGACCACGCAAGGGAGAGATTCGATGAGTTCAGCGTGAATGTGCGTACTTTTTTTAATATTCTTGGTTTCAGGATTATTCTTTTTCACGCCTCCTATTGTGTCAAATTTTTTCAAAAAGGAAACTGTCTAAAGATGAGTTGTCCGCAGGAGGAATCAGCAAAAGCGTTAGACCTCTTTCGTTCTCGTTCTTTTTTTTCCTGCTTCAGACGCTTCCTTACTGGTAAACTCATGTGCTTTCCCCAATTGATGGGCAATCGTTCCACCTTTGCTCGCGATAGCCCGCTGCTTCTCCTTTGACATTGAAGCAAAACCACGTTTTGATGAATTATTTTTTTGAGGATTCGTTGGTGACTTCATACAGATTTCTCCTTTACATACCCACTTCTAGGTGAGTGCATAATGGAGCAAAAACTTGAAAAGAATAGTTCAATGAATGTAAGAAAACAGAAAGAACGTATTACAGGGTAGGTTCTGCAATTTTGTATCCGAAGCCTCGGACAGACTGTATGAGCTTTTGTGAAGCGTTTGCGTCGATTTTTTTTCGAAGATATCCGATATAGACATCGACCACTCGCGTCTCAATATCTGGATTTCCTTTCCATAATCGACCTAAAATCATTTCTCGTGTGAGTACTCGTCCTTTGTTAATCAGCAGGTACTCCAAAATTTTGAATTCCTGAGGAGTTAGGGTGATGAGTTCTTCACCTCTTTTGACCTCTAATGTTTTTCTGTCCACAGTTAGATCCGCAACACTGAGTTTTTCTTCATCTCCCTGTACTGCACGAAGACGCACTTTCATACGTGCTCGAAGTTCATCATACTCAAATGGTTTTGTCATGTAGTCGTCTGCCCCAAGGTTAAGTCCCTTCACAATGTCTTCAGTTGTATCTTTTCCCGTAAGAATAATGACAGCAATGTCTGGGTAGTTTTTCTTGATTTCTTTACAGATCGTGTCGCCTTTTAAAGTTGGAAGCCCTAGATCCAAAAGCACCAAGTCTGGCTCTACCTTTTCGATCAAGGAAAGCGCCTGCATGCCGTCACTCACACTACGAACAACATATCCATCCTGACTGAGGAGTTCAGATAATGATTCGCGCAGGTCCGTGTCGTCTTCAACGATAAGTATTTGAGGTGTCATATGTGTCAGATAGTATACACTACAGCCTCATATCCGATGGCCTTGATGGTCTCAATAAGCTTCTGGGCTTTCACTTTTTTTAGATCAACAACTACAGTAGTTTCCTGCTTTGCATAGTTTGTTGAAGAACGAATAACACCATCGATGTCTTCTAGCTCTCCATCAATATTAAGTGCACAGCTCGTGCAATGCATTCCAGAAATTTTCAATACAATTTCTTTTCCAATTGTTGGTGTTCTTTTCAAGATTGAAAACATACTATAGTACCTCCACTACACCGGTATACATGCCCATACCACAGGAAAATGAAAATTTTCCAGATTGTTTTGGGGTAAACGCGACAGTTTTTTCACCAACTGGTTGTAAGAACTCTCGTATTCCAAATGCTTTTAGATGAAAATCAACAGCACAAGAATAGGTTTTATTTGTTCGTAATGTTAACTCAACCGGTACACCTTTTTTTACGCGAATGTAGCTTGGACTATATCCTGTATTATTCACATCAATTGTTACTTTCGAAACTCCGTCTATCTCTTTTACGAAACTCAAATTTTTATTTTTCAGTGGAGTTGGAGTCCAAAAATCATTCCATGCTCGAACAATCTTTGATCCTGTTATTGGGGCATCCAAAACTTCGAGCACACCATTGAGCGAAGAAACGGCAACCAAAATCAGGACAGTCGCGGCAACTTGGTAAAACGTTTTTTTCCACGATTCTGACAACTTTGCGGCAGCGAGTGCGATGAGTGAAAATAACGGGATAGTACCGAGTACAAAGGCGGCCATGAGGGTTGCACCAGCAACTGGATCACCTGTGTTGATTGCAAGTACCTCCATCGCCTGCGTTACACCACACGGAATAAGAACTGTGAGTAATCCCAAGACTGCTGGAGCAAAAAAACTTTCAGAATCTTTTGAGTATTTATATATAAACCGACCAATAAATCGAGGTGGCTGGATCACTACAAAACGAAAAATAGGATGGACATCCAGTAAATTCATAGCTGTCGCAAACATAAACAATCCTGAGAATGCCTGAAAGAAAAGTCGAACTCCTAAAGACAATGTCACAACAGAACCTAAGGCTCCGAGTAAAAATCCAAGCAGTATGTGTGCAAAAAGTTTTGTGCTTAAAAAAAGCAGGACAGGAACCAAGTACTTTTTCACGCCAGTGTTTGTTGTTTTCTTTCCGAACACTTTTTGATCCACATTTGCGATCACACTCATGAGCAGCCCTCCTTGCACTGCAACACAAGTCAGCCCACCAGTAGTTAACCCCGTCAGAAAAATAACCCACAAATTCATGTAACTCCTTTAGATCTTTTTATTTTGCAGTCTCAGTGAATTGAGTACCACACTTACACTAGAAAAACCCATAGCTCCACCGGCGATCGCGGGGCTCAGAAGTATCCCAAAAAAAGGATAGAGTGCACCGGCTGCTATTGGAATACCTACTATATTATAGATAAACGCCCAAAAAAGGTTTTGTTTTATCACTCTCATTGTGACAGCTGAGAGTTCAAACGCCTTTGGAAGTTTGGCTATATTTCCACCCAGCAACGTAATGCCTGCGGATTCTATTGCAACGTCTGTACCTGTTCCCATAGCAATACCAACATCTGCAGTTGCAAGCGCGGGCGCATCATTGATTCCATCGCCAACCATCGCGACAACATATCCTTCTTTTTTTAGTTTTTGAATTTCTTTTGCTTTGTCTCCTGGAAGTACTTCTGCAAAGACTCTATCTATTCCAATTTGACGTGCAATGTGCTCGGCTGTTTGTTGTGTATCTCCAGTCAGCATCGCAACTTTTTTCCCAAGATTATGGAGATCATCAACTGTTTTTTGTGCCTCATCCTTTATGGTATCTGCAATCCCGATATACGAGAGGACTTTCTTCTTTGTGAGAAGTATCACGGGTGTTTTCCCTTGTGATGTGAAGGTTGAAATGACATCCATATCAAGCTCAACTCCCACATCGCGGGCAAGCTGGACATTTCCAGCAAAATACTCCGTTTTGTCGATTGTCCCTTGGAGTCCTTTACCCTCAATAGCCTGAAAATGGGTTACTTTTTGTAATGAGATATGTTGTTCTTTTGCCTTTAGTACAACTGCTTTGGCCAGTGGATGCTCTGAATGATCTTCAAGTGAAGCCAAAGTCAACAATATTTCTTTTTCCGACTCAGTTTGTGCAGAAATGATATCGGTAACTTCTGGAGAGCCTTTGGTAAGCGTGCCCGTTTTATCAAACACAACAAAGTCAACGCCATCGAGTAATTCAAGACTCTCTGCATTCTTTAGCAAAATTCCACTTCGTGCTCCTTTTCCTACTCCGACAATAACAGCAGTCGGGGTTGCTAAGCCCATCGCGCAGGGGCAAGCAATAACCAGAACTCCAACAAAGCTCAAAATCCCCAATGGAAGACTTTGAGAGAATGGCATGAACTGCGTTCCTACAATCAGCCAAAGGGCTATCGTTACCAGGGAGAGTACTAAAACAATTGGCACAAAAACCGCAGCAATTTGGTCTGCCATGCGCTCAATTGGGGCTTTTGACCCTTGGGCTTTTTCGACCATCTCTATGATCTGTGAAAGCATCGTACCTTTTCCAATTTCAGTGACTTTCATTTGAAACGAACCTTGCTTGTTTATTGTTGCTCCGATCACAGTATCCCCAACTTTTTTATCCACTGGCATCGATTCCCCAGTAATCATTGATTCATCGATCGACGAGTAACCTTCTATGAGTACTCCATCCAATGGGATTTTTGCTCCGGGTTTGACTATCGCGATGTCACCAATCAAAACTTGCTCAATTGGAAGTTCAATCTTCTCCCCATCTCGAAGAATCGTGGCCATTTTAACTTGAAGGCCTAAAAGCTTTTCAATAGCTTCCCCGGTCTTGAGCTTTGATCGTGCTTCCAAGAATTTTCCCAACGTAATAAATCCAATCACGACAATCGTTACATCATAGTAATTGTGATGAAAGTTTGGATAGTCGTGTAAGACGTTTTCAAATGCAGTAATGATAAAGCTATACACGAAAGCGACAAATGTCCCTATACCCACAAGAGTATCCATATTTGCCACTCTGTACTGAAAAAATCGAATCATGCCTTGCAGATACGGAACGCCTACGACGAACAAGGAGTATGTTGCCAGTAGAGGCAAAAGGTGATGAAAGAAATCATCAATCCATAGTGGCATCATCGGAAAAATACGCAGAATTTCACTTCCAATTTCCCAGGTCATGACGAAAATACTGATCGCAACCATCGGCAGTATGGTGACCACATGTTTTTTTAAGTTTGAAAGTTCTTTGATTTTTCTCGCTTTTACTTCTGTATCTGAGGAGATTGGGGTCATCATGTCATGACCTGCATGAATATCATGCTCTGGGTGCTTGTCTTCCTGATCGTGGAGAGAATATCCAAGTTTTTGAATCTGTGAATTCATATCCCCAACAGAAACGAGAGAAGTGTCGTAGGAAATTTTTGCTTTTTCTGTTGCATAGTTCACTTCACAAGACTCAACACCATCAAGCTTCTCTAGTTTGCGTTTGATAATTGCTGCACAAGAAGCACAGTGCATTCCTTCAACCGGTAGGGTTTTTGTGTTCATAGATTATTTTGATTTTCTCTTTCCAAAGACTTTCATGATTTCTTCTACTGCTTGGGCTGTTCTGCCTTCATGAATGTGATCCACAACACACGTTGATAAGTGATTTTCCAAAAGCACCTCATCAACTTTCCCTAAAGAATTTTGAATCGCCTTTGTCTGAACAAGCACATCAATACAGTAGGTGTCTTTTTCTATCATCTCAATGACTTTGTCCAAATGTCCACGGACTATTTTCAATCGATGAACAGCATTTTCTTTTTTATTTTTGGTATGAAACATAGAAGAATTTCTAGTCCCCTATCGGGGGACTATTAAAGTATCGCAGGAAAACGATCCTTGTCAATAGAAAAAACGAAGTCTATTCGTAAAGACATCATGACGTAAAAAAGCGTATACTGAATATATATAAGGAGTAAATATGGCAGATATCGTACGACAAGAAACCACAACAGCAAAAAATGTTGGAACTACAACCCCTGGGGGTACAGTACAAACACACGCTGTGACGTCAGCAGTGAGTGAGAAAGTGGCACCCTCACAAACAGCGATCTATATCATGTACTTTCTGCTTAGCACTGTAGAAATTCTTCTTGCATTCAGACTGATTTTGAAATTGACGGGAGCAAACCCTGTCAGCGGTTTTGTTTCCTTTATCTATGGTCTCACTCAAATCTTTGTGTTACCTTTCCGAGGAATCTTCAGTGCTGCAACGACCCAAGGGCTAGAAACCACTGCAGTGTTTGAGCCAGCAACAGTAGTCGCTATGGTAGTCTACGCTGTGCTTGCATGGATGATTGTGCAGTTGTTTACAATTTTGTTAGGAAAACCTCAAGAAGCAACCGTCTAAGTTCAGAGAAAAGTCCAACGATATTTGGAAAACGCTATTACTTTAGTCTTTCCAGTACGCCTTTGCGTTTCACTATATTTTTGTAGTCCCATTGAATCTCTTTTGATTTTTGTAGCCAACGATGAAGTGATGCGAGATCAACTTCAGATGCATTTGTATAGAAAATAGACGCATCCTTAAACTTGCCTGTTCCAGTTTCAAGAGTTGCTTCTTCAAAGTCCGCACCACTCCAGAACATGAGTCGAATCCCTAACTTTTGTTTGCTATACCCAACAGTAGGATTGCCGTCGAGAAACCATACAGGGTGACCGTGCCAAATTTTGCTTTCTGCTTCAGACAAATTAGCATCTATCTCTTTACGAAGTAATTCGCAGATTTCTTGGTCTGAATCTATCTGGGAGTTGTTGTAGTGTTGAATATCTGAATGCATAAATTATCTCCACATTATAAGTATATATTCACACAAAAAACAATTTTTTCTCAGTAGAAACATCGTAGTTCAGTTGGTGACTCTATTCAGACACGTATTTCTTACTATAATCATATGTCATGAACCCGATTCTGTTTGTAACTACAAATGAGTACAAGTTTTCGAAAGCCATGTCTAATTTACGACAGCAAGGGATTGCGTTAACGCATGAGTTTTTGGAAATGAAAGAAATTCAGTCATCCAGTGGTGAGGAGATTGTTCGTGATAAAGCGAAGCAAGCATATGAACACTTCAAACAACCCATCGTGGTGAATGATGATACTTGGTCGATTCCCGCTCTTCGAGGTTTTCCATCAACAGGAATGAAACTGTGCAATGACTTTCTCATTGCTGATGATTGGCTTCGTTTGATGCATGGAATTGATGACCGTAGGATTAATTTACACTCCTACTACGCCTATCACGATGGACAAACAATACAAACAATCGTAGGAAAAGAAGAGAAATATTTTCTGAGTGAAAGTAGAGGTAACTATCAAAAGTCACCGTGTTTGCAAGTTATTGCAAAGATTGGTTCCACCACTAGCATCGCAGAGGAAATCGCAGTAGATACTGGAGCCGAAAACGAGAACCCGGAGTTTTGGGTAAAACTTTCCAATCTGCTCAAAGGCAACTAGGATCAAATTAAACAGAGGTATTTTTGAGTACAGGTTCAAATTTCCACGATATTTCCATGTCATCTGCTTGCGTAACTCCATCTAGCATTGCAATTGCACATCTTCCAATGTGATACCCAAGATTAACAGGAACAGCATTGCCAATTTGTTTATATTGAGAAGACATGGATCCTACAAACTCCCAGTCATCTGGAAACGTTTGTATTCTTGCATATTCCCGTACCGCTAATGGTCGTGTTTCGTCTGGGTGACATCGTTCAGTTTGTTTTTGTGCAGGAGCACAAGTAAGTGTAAGACTAGGTTCATCCCACGCGAGCCTTCTTGCCATCCCCGTCTTGCCACCACCAAGATAAAAGCTTCCCCCCATATACTCCTTTTGCAAATCGATTGGTAAATCTCTCCAATACCCTCCAGGTGGAATTAACTTCATAATAGAGGCTTTTTTTTCTGGATACTTTTGACTTTGCGAAGGAGGACAATTTTCAAGGGCTTCTCTGATAGAAATCGTGTAATCATTCTCTTTTGGAAAGATAAATGGGATGTTTAAATCATCTCGTATACCAATTATTACCAATCGTTCTCTTTTTTGTGGAACATCATGGTATTGTGCTCTTAAAACTTTATACGCAACTTTATATCCAGCGCTTTCCAACTCCTTCACCATCGTTGCTAATGTTTTTCCATCATCATGCCTCAATAGTCCTTTTACATTCTCTCCTATAGCTAATTTGGGTTTGACGGCTTTCACACATCGAACAAACTCAAAGAACATTGTTCCTCGAATATCTCCAAATCCTAAACCTTTCCCCGCATAACTAAATGACTGACAAGGAAAACCTCCCTGAACAATATCAGCTTCCATTCCATCAAAATCTATTTTTGAAATATCCCCTAAAACGCTATTCCATTCAGGTCTATTTTTCTGTAAGGTCAGAACACAATTTTTGTCAAAATCATTCAGAAATACATGGTTAAGACCAGCATAATCCAACCCTAATGCTGTGCCTCCTGCACCGGCAAAGAGTTCTATTGCTGTATATTTGGATTTTGTATCCGCTTTGAGGATTTTATAGTTATTCTTCGTATTGTTTCCGAATAACTTGGTATGGATTCTTTTTACTTCGTCTTTGTTAAAAATGCGATAATTTTGGGGTGATCTTTTTCCTTTGATTAAGCCTTTCTTTTCCCACCTTCGTATCGTATCGACGGAAACACCGACATACTTTGCTGCATCTATTACGGTTAAATATGAGTCCATACAATCAGAATATCTATAACCAGTGCATAATGCAAGGGTTACAAATTCATCATGTGTATGCTCGCTCGAAAAGCAACATAAACAATGTATCTTTTGTTACATTGTCAGTTGATCGTTGTACTATATCTCCTATCACTTTTGGTAATACCATATATAACATTCTCAATGCATCTCTATGTCCAGAAGCCATTGCGTAAAAGCTTTTGCCATCAATTACTCGTATTTTCTCATTCGGTGATCTTCCAGAAGGAGTATACAGTCTGTCGTATTCGTTTCTTGACTTCGGAATGACTTGCACATGGTACGCTGTGTATCCTGCGTATTGGTTGTTTAGAACACCAGATAAGTGGTCATACAGCGCCTCAGCTGAAGACGAATTCGTTGTGTTGTGCTTATTTTTAATTTCTGCAACTATCTTCTTCTCTTCACTTCGAACATCAATTATTCCCCCTACAG
>CAZBKJ010000015.1:0-1812 GCA_964492495.1 uncultured Pseudomonadales bacterium | reverse complement strand
CACCCTGGCATCGCACCCAGAATTTCTTGATGAAAAGTACCAATGGCATTTTGCAACGTTTTTTGTACTTGCCTTGATTTTTCTTGATTCAACCAATCTGTCAGAGATATATTTTGTTTTGCTGCATCAAATAACGCGGAGAAAGGGTCAATCGTATTCTTATACATGTTTTGTTCTTCTTCTTCAGCTGTTCTTTCAATGAGAGTAACGAGAGGTTTCGTTATTGCGAAAAGATTTTCATCACTGATATACGGTAATAGAGGTGTAGCCATAAAATATTTTCTACAAGCGAAGTGTAAAAATCTTTTGGGTCGCTTCCCTGAAATCAAGATCAAGCGAATACAAAGGATTTTACAGGCGTTTGATGATCTCGTACAGCTTAGGTTTGTGAGAAATAGATTGAAGGAAATTCAATCTTTCCGTCAACACAACGATATAGCAGAAGCAATTATGTAGTGTTTAGGCGTCAATCTTACGTTTAGTTTTAGTGAAAATTAGGGTTATAAATAAAGCTACAGCTAACCAACATGCTGTAAAAACTATAGCAAGATTGAATAAATTCCTACCTATAATCCAACCAAAACTTGTTAAAAATAACATTTCGGTAGACCGAGCAAATAAGGAAAACAAAGATAAAATAGTTGCTCGTTGCGAGCTATTAATTTTTTCGTTCACGAGTGTCTGAAAATTAGTAAGGATTACATTATCTAAACCAAGGATTGCAATAAATATAATTAGCTTAACGAGAGGAATTTGAATCACTGCAATTAATATTAGTCCCACGATACAGCTTACTAAACTAAATATCGCTTCTTTCAATTCATTCCCTGGTTTGCTGTACTTGCTTGCTATAAAAGCTCCTAGTGCCTTAACAAGCATTACTCCTGAGATAGTGAATCCAATTACCGAAACGGAGAAACCGTAGCTATCAAGGATTGGGGTGAGAATATTCTTGGTAGATTTAAATACTGCCAATAGTAGAACAAAGGAAACGAAAGCACTAAATAATCCACTTCTGAATCCAGAATGTGAAAAAATTGTTGTAAAGCTTCTTTTCGCATGAATAAGATATCCTTTCTGTTCGATCTTCTCTCCCTCCACACTCGTTAACGGTTCAATCAGCAGCGAAGAAAGTACTATGGAAAGGCACAAAAAGATGATATTCACGAAAACTGGAAAATAAAGATTTACTCCACCCAACACGCCACCCACAAAAATTGTTAATGCAAATGCTACTAGCTCTATACTTTGAGAGAAACTGAGAATTGATTTAAATTTATCTGAAGTCTTTAGCTCTTTGAGACTGTCATAAAGCAAAGCATCATCGGCTCCTGAGATAAAACTCCCACCTATACCTAAAATAACTGTTAATAGGAGTAACTGCCAGAAACCTGACAATACAAGTAATCCAAGCCAGCTAACAACAAGTAAAGTATAACCAATGAGTATGGAATACTTTCGTGAAAACTTGTCAGCAACTATACCTGTGGGAACTTCTGACACCGCTTTCGCTAAAGCAACAAAGCCTATTAAGAATAATGATTGTGCAGTGGGTAAATTTTTTGTTGAAGTAAAAAAGAAGTAAATAACAGGTGTCATGAGCCCATTTGCCCCAAATACCAGCAGAAGGCGATAGAGCAAAATATTTCTATTGAGGGCAACAATTCTCTTCATCAGAAGAATAATTGTACATCAGAAAGGAGTTCTAAATATCGAAAAAGGGTTGACTTAACCTGAAATCAAAGTATGGGTCGGTAGCTGGACGACGTTCGAACTTTTTATTCTACATCTGCAGTTTTGACTTCACCCGCA
>CAZBKJ010000014.1:17779-27259 GCA_964492495.1 uncultured Pseudomonadales bacterium | reverse complement strand
ACTAAAGGTATGGCCACCAAACGAGTACGTCGATCATTTGTGACAAGACTTCGGGAATACGTCAAGTTAACAACGTCAAAGTTTGTGGTGTGGGGATTGTTCCTTGCCCCGTATGTCGCGATCATGATCTTTTACTCTGGTGCATTACCTCGAACGGTGCAACTTGCGATCTATAAAGTCATCTACAACTCGACTATCTCACTACAAACGATCCTACCGACCCCCAACCCCTACCTTCGCACCGAACAAGCAGTTCCTGACAATGTCGATTTTGATCAACTCACCATCAGTTATTTCCTCTCCACGTACTTATGGTCCTGTATTTTAGTCGAGAGTTTTGGTACAATCTATCCTCGAACTCGAAAACGAAACAAATAACGTGTCGAGAACCTGAGGTCCTTCATGCCAAAGAAAGTTTTTTTCAAAATCAATCACTTTATCCAGGCTCCAGAAATGCGAGTCTTGGATGAGTTTGGCAAGCAACTTGGAGTGATGACCAAAGCGGAAGCTCTTGCGAAGGCTGACGAACTGGAACTTGATGTAGTCGAGGTTGCACCAAGTGCAAACCCACCAGTGGCGAAATTGATTAACTTTGCGAAGTTTAAGTACCAGCTCCAGCAAAAACGCCAAGATGACAAGAAAAAGACCAAGTCCGTAGAGCTCAAAGAGATCTGGTTTACGCCTTTTATCGCCAAAGGTGACTTTGATATGCGCGTCAAGAAGGCTCGGGAATATCTCGAGGGTGGAGACAAGGTAAAACTCGTGGTAAAATACAAAGGTCGAGAAATCACCCGAAAGGATTTCGGTGATGCAATCTTTGCAAAAGCCACCCAAGCGTTGGACGATGTGAGTAAAGTAGAGATCCCAGCACGACTGATCGGGAAGAATGCATTCATGCAACTTGGACCGGTCAAAAAGAAAAAAGTTACTGAAGATGATGAGGAAAATGAAAACATATGAAGGTAAAAATCAAAACACGCAAAATTGTCGCCAAACGCTTCAAGATCACTGCAACAGGAAAAGTGATGAGACGCAGACAAAATAGTAGACACTTACGACTCAACAAGAGTAAAAAAGCCATCCGCAGATACCGAGTACCTGTCGAGGTCAAGGGAAAATTTGCACGTAAAATCAGACAAATGTTGGGATTGGAGTAAAAATATATGTCCAGAGTAAAAACAGGCTTTACCCGCCGAAGAGCACACAAAAAGATTTTATCTCGTACCAAAGGGTACCGAATGACCAAGAACCGCTTGATTAAAGTGGCTCGTGAAGCAGATCTTCATGCTGGTCAATATGCCTTTATCGGACGAAAACTCCGCAAGAGAGATTTTAGAAAACTCTGGATCATCCGCTTGAATGCAGCTCTCAAGGCTATTGATGAAAAACTGAAGTATAGTTCTTTTATCAACCAGCTGAAAAAAGCCAATATTCTTCTTGATCGCAAAGTCCTCGCTGACATTGCACTTCGAGATGAAAAAACGTTTGGTGAGATCGTCAAGCAAGTTGCACAATAAATTTCCCAAATAAATAACGAAGTAAAACAGCTATGTCTGAACAAGACCCCACACCAACAGAGTTCGTACATGTGAAACTCTCCCCAGAAGGTCTCACTCTTTCGACGAACACATCTAATATACTCACAACAGTAGATAGTGTTGTGAGCAAAGTACTTGACATTCCGCTCGATATACCTGAGGCAAAAGATGGTATGCGCGAATCACTCTCTGTTGAGGGGATCCGAACACAACAAATAGATCTAGAAATAAACCCTGATGTGCGCGTGGTCGAATATTTCTATGAAATTTCAAATGAAAAGGAAAGGAGAGCTGTCGCCCTGGGTGTTATAGGCCTACTTGCATTCCAAGGTTGGACTAGTACGGGTGAAAGTGCTTCGTACGGACATTATCTCTATGAAGGTTTTCTTGGAGCAACACGTATAAGACGTGAATAAGTCTTCACTGAATAAAAACGCATCTTGTTTTCCTTTATTTGTTTGTTATTATATTAGAGTATGCATACAGCACACGAAGCAAGCGGCTTTTACTTTACCAAACGCCAGTAGGTGGAGGTAAAGGTGTGCACAGAAGAAGTAACCTCCACAAGATGGAGGTTTTTTTATGCCTGGATCCCCGAATTTCGGGTTGCCTGATCAACAACTCGACATCGAGGATGACAAAGAGAAGAGAATTGCTGATACAATACGTGTATTGATTCTGCACTTCATGTCACCCACACGGCGACTTGAGTAGTCGAATACAAACTGAACTATGATTACAAACTTGAATGAACTCCACATCGCGATTGCAGATCTGAAAAAAGAATTTGAAGCAGACAAGCGAAGTGACGAAGAGAAAAAGAACTACTACCTCGGTGGCAAAGGGAAGTTTAAAGAACTCACCAACTGCTTAAAGACACTCCTTCCTGAAGTTCGTGGTACAGCAGGCAAACAACTTAATGAATTGAAATCATGGATGAATGAGCAATTTGTATCGCAACTATCACCTATAAACAATCAACTATCAACTTCTCTTGATACGACAATCCCTGGTCTTGATCTACAAATCGGTCACGTTCACCCCATCTCTCAGGCAATGCATGAGATCACCAGTATCTTTGAGAAGATTGGATTCATCCGAGTGAGGTATCCAGAAGTGGATGGCGATTACTACGTCTTTGAGTCACTCAACATGCCTCATGATCATCCAGCTCGTGATGAATGGGAAACATTCTTTATTGATCTTCCTGAAGACAAGATTTTGGGAAAAATTGTTCTATCGACCCACACGAGTAACGGGCAAGTCCGTGAGATGGAGAGACTCAAGAACCCTCCAATCCGCATGGTCAATATTGCCAGATGCTATCGACGACAATCAGATGTCACACACACACCGATGTTTCATCAGTTTGAAGGATTGGTTGTGGATAAGGGAATCAACATCCAGCACCTCAAAGGCACGATCGATCACTTTGCCAAAGAATTTTATGGCCCTGGAGCAAAATCTCGTATCAGACCGTTTCATTTCCAGTTTACTGAGCCTTCGTTTGAAGTCGATTTTAGTTGTTCCATCTGTGATGGAACCGGAGTCTTAAAAAGCGGAGAAAAGTGTAAGTTTTGTAAATCAGGCTGGCATGAAGTTGGAGGAGCCGGAATGGTGCATCCAAATGTGATCAAAGCTGGTGGCTTGGATCCTGAAGTCTACACAGGATTTGCATTCGGGTGGGGAATAGAGCGAACATATACGCTGCGTCCCGGACTTCACATTGATGACATCAGAAATTTTTATAATGGAAGTTTGAATTTCCTTGAACAATTTTAAGATATGGAAAGAATTAGAAGATATATACAAGATGGACTCGAAAGAATTGTGAGAAAAGACGAGACTAAAATGGATCTCGTACCCTTTGACTTCAAAGCGGAAAAGAAGAAGTTGGAACTGGAATTATCAGAAATTGGTGGTGTTGGAGATGTTAGTGTCACATTCCATATGGGTGGAATATCTATACACATTCACTGCCCATCCGATAAGTTGGGTATGATGACACTGGATTCTGTTGGACGATTAGGGTACAGCTACTACCGAGCAAGTAAAACAGAACAAAATGAGAAAGCAGAGATTGTGAGACAGATGGAAGTGTATAGTTTGGTTCTTGAAAAGATGAAGCAGTTTGTTACACAACAATCTTTACCTTTTCATGATTCTGAAATCGGTTTTCTCTATGCAGAATATGCAGAAGATGAAACAGAGCCAAATCCAGAAACACACATGCAAATTAGACGGAAGATAACTGGCTTTACCGTACATGTACAAAGCAACTACTTAAATAGCCTATGAATATATTAATTCCTCACACTTGGCTTCTTGAACACCTGGAAACCTCCGCAAGTATTTCCGAGATTCAAAAATACTTGTCACTCTCTGGGCCATCTGTCGAGCGTATCTATGATATAGAAGGCGAGAGCGTGTATGACATCGAAGTCACCACCAATAGAGTCGACAGCATGAGTGTACGTGGTATTGCACGAGAAGCAGCGGTGATTCTCACTGAAGCGGGAATACCATCAAAGTTAAAAAACGTTCGAAAGGGATCCTTCGACTTCGCTCAGGATGACAAAGCACACACTCTTCCACTTCCCAAGATCCACAACAACCCAAAGTTCTGTAAACGCATCTTGTGTGTGGCGATTGCTGATGTGAAAAAAACATCATCACCCGACTGGATGCAAAAGCGCTTGCGTCAAATTGGTGTGAATACCCATGATGAGATCATCGACATCACCAACTACATCACCCATGAACTTGGACATCCGTGTCACGCCTTTGACTATGACAAGATCATGAAAACTGGTGGAGTGATCAATGTCGTAGAAGCAAAAAAAGGACAGAAGTTTGCAATCATTGACGGAACTACGTTTGAAACTGTGGGTGGTGAGATTGTCTTTGAAAATAATGCTGGCGAGATCATTGATCTTCCTGCAATCAAAGGAACAGCAAATACCGCAATCGATGACAGCACAAAAAATGTCTTGTTTTGGATTGAAAGTCTTGATGCCAAAAAAGTTCGCTTCGCATCAATGACACATGCAATCAGAACAGTCGCAGCACAGCTCAATGAAAAAAATGTTGATCCTGAACTGGGAGAAGATGTACTCACATTTGGAACACAACTTTTGTGTGAACATGCTGGTGGAAAAGTAGCAAGTGAGGTCTTTGATGAATATACGAAAAAGACACAGACCTCAGAAGTCAGATGTCAGGTGTCAGTTTTCCAGCAGTACTTAGGTATTGAGTTACCGTTGAAAAAAATTGTTTCCATCCTTGAAAGTTTGGGTTGCAGTGTTTCGGTTCATGGGAAAGATTCACATACTGAACTTGTGATTACTGCGCCATCATTTCGTCCAGATCTAGAAATCCCTGCAGACATTGTTGAAGAAGTTGCTCGTATCTATGGATATCACAACTTACCAAGTACGCTTATGAGTAGTAGTATCCCAACTGATCGTCCCCTACACGTGGATTTTGATTTGGAGTATGAAGTGAAACAATTCTTGGCGACACTTGGTGCGTACGAAGTCTACACCTACTCCATGATCGATGAAAAAACGAAAGATGTTGAACGAAAATTTATCGGAAGTACAAAAGACGATACACATATCAAACTAAAAAACCCACTCACTGATGATATGATGTATCTGCGCCGAACCCTCTGGGCATCACACCTGAACGTACTTGCAGAAAATCCGACACCAAAAGATGCGTGTGTGTTTGAATTTGCAAACAACTATATCCCAACTGAGTTTGGATCAGAAGATGACAGGGAAGAGAGACAGGCAAGTCACTCAAAAGATAGCGAGAGCAAAATTCTTCCCTTCGAAGAGTACCATCTCACACTCACGGGTCGTGGGGATGAGCGTTCTATCAAAGGCATGATCGAAGGCCTTGCCAAGAAATACTATCTGCCTGAGCTTCGTTACGTCCCTTCTAAAACAGGAATGGAAACAGATATTTTTGCTGACAAAACTCGGATTGGTTATTTTTTGCAAAATCCAAATTCCAAAATCCAAAATCCAATGATGGTCATTGATATAGAGTGGAAGAAATTCTTAAGTCTTGTCAGGAAATATCCACTCTACAAATCAGAAAGTAAGTTCACTCCTGTTACCGAAGATCTGACATTTACCATTCCAGAAGGACAACAGATTCAAAGAGTTCTTGAAACAATCAAACAGAGTGACCTTTTTGTGACACACACAACACTCAAGGATCTGTACAAACGAAATGCAACATTTTCTCTAGCGTACGAATCCGATCATCAGCTTGAAGCGACAGAAGTATCAAAGATCCGCAAAAAAATTGTCACAAATGTCACAAACAAACATCAAGGAATATTGGTTGGCAATTTAGAATAACTACGGTCATTCTCTTTCTTGTAATTCTCCATCATCTGTTAGGTCGATTATTTCATCAGGGGTATGTACTATCATGAGGTCTTGCAATCTTTTTCTGCTTGAATCTATTCGTTGTTGTTCATTCTCGCTACTTTCTTTCTCTGATTGAGCAATTTCCCCTCGTACAGCAAACTTTAATTCTTTTACAGAGAAGTGAGACAGCTCATGCGCGTCAAGAACCGACTGAAGGAATTCCTGTCTAGTCTTTCTGTTTTCCATATATTCTAGCCTATCTTTTGAAGAAGGGTATGAATATATTCCACTTAAAAGAAAATAATATCCAATTGCGAAAACTGGTAACATGTATACAAGATTTTGCTTTTCTGCAAATAATAAAGCTATTTCTCCAGCAGTGCTTGCTGCGATTACGATTGCACAAACAATTGACCACCCATACACACGAGTAAACTCCTTCCATTCCGATACATTAGATTTCTCGATCAGCTCGTCATAAATTTTGTATCGTTGGCCATCCTCTCCAAGCAAGGGACGAGAATGACTATCGCTCCCACCAAAACTTTGATGCCAACGAATCCCCTTTGCAATAGGTGAGAACCGATTATCTTCTAAGAGTTCCTTCCATTTTTTCATACCCGAAAGTATACCATTGAAATTCTTCTAGAAGAAAATGAGAATTATGGTTTTCCTGATTCCTTGCACCTTGCACCTGAAACCTTTTTTCGAGAGTTGCTATCATTCGATAAACGATAAACATCCAACTATAAACTTGCAACGTCCTGACCTCTTGTCCCTTGAACCTGATACCTTGCTATCTTCTATGGGCTTGGAGTTGGGGTAGGAGAGCTTGCATCCCAGGCAACACCACCAACACCGATGTATTTATCGGTAGTCGTGCCGGTCTTGCCATCTTTGCGGTAAGCTCTGGCGTACACTTTGTATTTTCCTGGATCCAGCACGAGCTTTGTTTCGTACGGTCTGTCTCGAAGGGTGGTCTTCACTGCATCATTGACCACAATCTCTATGCGATCGATATCGCCATCTGTTGCGGTGCGAAGTTTCATTTCCACATCAGTACCACTGAAGTTTTGTTTATCTATGTTTGGATCAAAGTCGATAAAGATCTGGTCAGTGCTATCACAGTTTTGTGTCGGCACCTGGTACCTCGTATCACCTTGTGAGGCAATCCAACCATCAATTCCTTCTTGCCAACGGTTTTTGCCATCCGTACTCACTGGATCTTCTTCTTTGAGGACAAAGAATTCTTTTTCGTCATACTCTCCACGGGCAATGTCTGCTTCTGACGCAAGTCTGTTTTGTCCGCGACAGAGTTTAAGTTTGGTATGAATAGGATCTGGCAGAGAAGGGAGTGTGGAGTTTAAGACATATTCCGTTCTGGCTTGGAAAGCATCATGCTCTGGATATCCAGACACAGCGTCGACTAGTTTTGCTTCGACACCATCAGGGACTTTCCATGCTTCGTCTTTGTATCCATTTGCAATTGCGTCAGTGATGATGCGTCGCCAAATTGGCGATGCACCCGTCAGTCCTGATGCTACTGATTTCATGGAGCTATTGTCATTGTTTCCGACCCAGACGCCAACAACTGCATTGCGAGTCCAACCGATCGTCCAGTTGTCGACTTGGTTGTTGGTGGTACCAGTTTTGACAGCCACCGCGCGCTCACCAAAATTGAGCTGTGAGTTGGCTCCAAAAGCTAGAAGTCTTGCATTGTTGTCTGACAGCATGTGGTTAATCAAAAATGATTCTTGCTCGCTGATGACTTGCTTGCCTTTTTGTTCTTTGTTTTCATAGATCACATTGCCTTCACTGTCTTCGATTTTGAGAATCCCAATTGGATCGACTTTGTGTCCACCATTGGCAAACGATGAGTAGGCAGTGACTGAATCAATCAAATGTACTTCTCCACCTCCTAGTGTCACTGCAAGTCCGAAGCGACTTAAATTTTGTTTGGTGGGTTCAAGCGTCACAAAGCCCATGTCGTATGCCAGGGACAACATGTCTTGCACCCCAACCTTGGCAAGTAGCTTCACAGCAGGGATGTTGAGTGAACTTCCCAGCGCAAAGCGCAGTTGTACGGGGCCTCGAAACTTTCCATCGTAGTTTTTGGGCTCGTAGTCTTTTTGTCCTCCTGTACCAGGGAATATCGTTGGGGCATCCACGATCATCGATGCTGGGGTAAAGCCTTTGCGAAGTGCAAGTAAGTAGGTGATTGGCTTGATCGAACTTCCGGGCTGACGAAGTCCATCAACAGCAACATTGAACTGTCCATCAATATCTTTGGCAAAGTAGTCTTTGCTTCCAAGCATCGCAAGGATCTGTCCATTGTTGGGGTTCATCACCACCACAGAGCCATTGGTGATGTGCAGTTTTTCGACCTTGTCTATTTCTTCTTTGATAATCGTCTGTGCTGTTTCTTGTAAGCGCAGATCAAGGGAGGTTGTCACTTTTAGTCCACCAGTTTCAAGTACTTTTTCTCCATATTCTTTTTCAAGAAGGTCTTGGATATAAAAGACAAAATGTGGCGCTTTGATTTCGATTGCTTGTCGGTCAAATGTTTTGAGTTTGAGTTCATCGATCGCAAATTGTTCTTGTTCCTCGGTGATTTTGCCATCTTCTCGCATACGACGAAGCACTGCTATGGTTCGCCCCACCCAGTATCCGACATCGTTTTCATCTTTCTTGCCAAAGGTTGGCGAGTAGACTGAGGGGCGCTGTGGAAGACCTGCAAGGATCGCTGACTCAACCATCGTCAAATCCTTCACATTTTTCCCAAAGTAACTTTCTGCTGCTGCACCCACACCACGTGTGTTTCCACCGTATGGTGCTTCATTCAAGTACATCAGAAGAATCTGATCTTTGGTGAAGGCTTGTTCAATCTGCATGGATAACAACAATTCTTTGTACTTACGTACGACGGTTCGTTCATTGCTTAGAAGTTTGTTTTTGACAAGTTGTTGTGTCAGGGTGGATCCACCGATCACACGACCTTTGAAAATGAAGTTTTGCACCATACGAAACGGAGTGAGAGGGTCGTATCCACCATGGGTATAAAAATCCTTGTCTTCGATCGCTACGGTCGCTTGTTTGAGGTACTCCGGAACTTCTTCTTTGGTAACAGGAACAATTCGCTCATCATTAAACACATCGTAGAGCACATTGCCATCTCTGTCTAAAATCTTTGTACTGTATCCTTCGTGCCGGACAATTTTTTGCGGGTCTGGGAGTGTAGCAGAGATAATGGTCGAAACAAGTAAGAAACCAACGATCCCGACAGCCATTCCAATCAAGGAAAAGAACGAAAGCGCACGGACAATTTTTAATCCACGAAGCTTTGATCTTGGGGAAGAGGCTGAGGGTGATTGAGTCATTTGACTCCTTTTTCTATGGAACAAAAAATGAGGCAATTTCACATCCTACAGTGTACCAAAGATCGAGAGCGGATGAAAGAGAAGAGCGTTAGCTTCTTTCTTCGTCAAGATCTCTATGCAGAGCCTGCTGAAATTGATCAAAAAGAGCATGTAGTTTTGTGGAGGCCTCAGTTTGGTAAG
>CAZBKJ010000014.1:0-17769 GCA_964492495.1 uncultured Pseudomonadales bacterium | reverse complement strand
GCAGTTATTTCTTCTTCAGTCATCGTTTCTTGCGTACTCTGTAGATTTTCCCAGTCAAATGAACCAAGATCTGTTGTAATTGTTCCACCTTTGGTAAAAACGGATGTGCCTTCTTCAGGATCTTTCGGGTTCGATCTTTCTGGAGAGTTTTCAAGCATCGCGAATCTGAGTCTTGGCTCATCGCGCTTACCTTCTTTCACTTTTCTTTCATCAATTCCAACAAAAAGTAGCCTATCTCCTTTTTTAAACGACCCGATGCTTTCTTTCACCACAAATACCTCGCCACTTTTCATTGCAATAGATTCTAAGTCCTCGCGATCAGATCTTCCTTCCATAGAAAGCTCCCAGTAAAAGTATGACTACCTATTCTCCTCTACTTACGTAGAGACCGGTTGTGGTATCAATGATAACTGATTCGCCTGTTTTGATAAACAATGGAACATCAACTTCATATCCAGTCTCGAGTCTCACTTTTTTCTTGGGGGCGTTCATTCTGTTTCCTGCTGTAGTATCCTCCGCGTAGGAAACCTTCAAACTCACTTTTCCAGGGAAGCGAAGACCAATTGGTTTTTCATTGAAAAATACTACATACATGTTTTGTTCAGGAAGCAGGTAAGGAATATATTCTTTGACCACACCCCCAGGGACGGTGACTTGTTCGAATGAACGTGGGTTCATAAAGACAAAGTCTTCTCCATCCTGATAGAGGTACTGCATTTCTCGGGTTTCAACATCTGCTTCTTCAATTGTCTCGATTGATTTGAAGGTAAACTCCACCACATTTCCAGTTTTTAAGCTTTTGAGTCGGGTTCGCATGAAGGCAGAGCCTTTTCCAGGAGAAACGAACTCAGTAAAGGTAACCAAGCTTGGTTCACCTTTAAACATAATGTACATGCCTTTTTTGATATTTCCGCCATTGAGTGCTGCCATAGAACGATTCCTTCTTTGCAATCGGGAGTAAAAGGATAGTATACCTTCTTGAGGCAAAACTGTCACGAGATAGCAAGGTTTCAGGGGAAAGGGACAAGGGGTCAGGAAAGAGGAAATACCCAATGCTCAATATCCGATAACCAATAGCGGACAGAGGCGAGGAAAGACAAGTAGATCAGGAGATCAGTAAGACTAGTGGGATTAGTGAGACTAGTAGATTAGAACAGAGAGGGTGCTCAATGAAGAGTTCATCGGACTGATTAAAGCGGATAGGACAAAACTTTATGAAGTATTTGGTAAAAAATGGCATATAATTTATCCATATGAACATGAACCAAAAAGTAAAAGCTGGTTACAATGTAGCCGCCAAAAACTATTCCTCTGAATTCAGAGATCAATTCAAGAATGAAAAACAACTTGCAAAGTTAGTAGAGGTTCTACAACCAAAATCTAATGTCCTTGATGTTGGGTGTGGTGCGGGTAAACCAATTGATAGTTATCTGGTTTCAAAAGGAATGAGGGTATCTGGAATTGATATCTCAGAAGCTCAAATAGAATTAGCAAAATCTTACGTACCAGAGGCAAGTTATAAAGTCCGTGACATGTCTGAGTTGAAAGACTCTGAATACCATGTGGACGCTGTAGTTTCGTTTTATGCAATTTTTCATACTCCAAGAGAAAACCATGCTGATTTATTGAAAAGGTTCAAATCTTTTCTGAAATCAGGTGGATACCTACTCATTACTATGGGAGCGAGTGATTGGGAAGGTAAAGAAGATAATTTCTGCGGATCTGAGATGTATTGGAGTCATTATGGAGCTGAGAAGAATAGAGAACTGATTGAACAAGCAGGTTTTGAAATAATTTTCTCTGAAGTTGACGATGCGGGTGGAGAAAAACACTTTGTAATCTTAGCCAAAGCTAAGTAAGGATCTATTGTTCCTATTTGGGTAACAGAAGAGAGTGAAACGCATGATCTGATAAAATGTCAGACTATGCCAACACCAAAAGACAGCGAAAAAGCAGCAGAGCAACTTCTTCATTCAGCTAGGAGGAGAAAAGAAGCGGAAGAGCAAAAGAAAAAAGACAAGAAGCTTGATGAAATATTACTTCAAATTGTGCCGATAATTTTACTAGTATCTGGAACCTTGATGATTGGATATGGTGCGCTAGGTGTAAATGAAATTTCACAAAAAGAACGACTGCTTCGAGGTCTATGCATAGGACTAGGTATCGTGGTAGATATCACTTCACTTCGTAGTCTTGCTTTACGAATGTACGATTCACGAAATAAAAGAGATTGATTTACTCCCACAAATCTGACACCGGAAATGCCACGACATCACTAATGTGCTCTGCATTCGCAAAAAACATCACGATGCGATCAATCCCGACTGCAATTCCACCAGTAGCGGGAAGTCCAGCTCGCAGAGCCTCAATGTAATCCATATCAATGTCATACATAGTCTTGCCTAAGTTCTCTCGCTCTTGTCTTTCTATCTCAAATCGTTTGAGCTGCTCCTCACTGTCGGTGAGTTCTGAGAATGCATTGCCCATCTCAATTCCTGCCACATAAAATTCAAATCGCTCTGCAAATCTTGAATCATCAGTCTTTCGTTTTGACAGACTTGCCTGAGATGCAGGGAAGTCATAAATGATTGTCGGACGATCCACTCCCAAATGCGGCTCAATATCATTGAGGAAAAATTGATTATAGATCTGTTCCCATGTGGTATTGGCATCGATAGCAAAGCCTCGTTTCTTTCCGGCTGTAAGTAAACGTGTTTCATCCATGAGCGTTTCAACATCAATACGACAGTATTTTTGGAACGCCTCTGACACACTGATACGCTCCCAGGGAGTGGTGAGGTCATAGGGCTTTCCCTGATACATCCATGAGAGGGATCCTTCGACGTCGGCTAGCTTAGCTGGCCTTTGCTCAGGATGACGAGAAAGTGTATGTGCTATATGCGCAAAGAGATTTTCGCAGTCCTTCATGATGTCAGTGTAATCAGCATTGGTTCGATACCACTCCATGATTGTAAACTCGCTATTATGTTTTCTACTTTTTCCTTCTCCATTGCGAAAACTTTTACAGATTTGAAACAATTTAGGAATACCGGCGACCAAAAGTTTTTTGAGCGCGTATTCCGGGGAGGTAAGTAAGAAAGCGCGCTCAGTCTTTCCTTGATCATCTTTGAGTGTTGTTTCAAAAACTTCTAGATATGGCTCCATTCCGGGACTTCGAACCATCAGCGGTGTATCTATCTCTAAAAATCCGTCTGTCTTAAAAAATGCTCGAATGGCATTGATAATCTTTTCGCGCTTTCGAAAAAACTCTATTTTTTCTGGATTGGTTTGAAGTCTTTGCCAGGTATTTTGCATAGTTAACTATATTGAAATACTAATTGTCTGGATCCCCGCATTCGCGGGGATGACAAAAGAGGGATCCTTATATTCTACACGTTCACCTCTGTAATTTTTTGCTTCATACATTCCATTTCCCAAGTCTTTCAGCCACATCACTGGATATTTTCCATCCCCTCCTGGAAGATCAACCACATATTCAGGAATACAGTGCCCAGGTATCTGTCCACGAAGTGAAGAGAAAAGTTTTTGGCCATTCTCAACACTTATTCGAAAGTGATGCGTCCCGCGAGCATAGTCTAAGTGATGCAGATAGTATGGTTGTATTCCGATTCCAACAAGTGAGACAAACAACTCTTTGAGAGTTTCTGTAGTGTCATTCACTCCTTTGAGAAGCACTGTCTGTGACAGAAGAGCCACTCCACGCTGACGCAATTTTCCCACCAGTTTTTTTAGGTCTTTTGAGATTTCTTTTGGATGATTGATATGCAGGGCAAACAACACTTGTTTTCCTTTGAGAACCTTCAAGACATTGAGCCAGCTGTCTGGATTCATCCGCGGATCCATGACAAGAGCCCTGGTATGAAATCGCACGAACTTGATGTGATCGATATGTGAAAGTTTTTCCAAAACTGAGAACAAAAATCCTTCAGGAAATGTTGCTGGATCTCCACCAGTAAAAATCACTTCCCGAATCTCAGGGTGTTTGGACAAATACTCAAAACACGCAGTGATATCAACATGACGAGGCTTCCCGATATATTCACGACGGAAGCAAAAACGACAGTGTACTCCACAGTAGGTGGTGAGAATAAGTAAAGCTCTATCGGGATAGCGATGCACAAGTCCGGGCACAGGTTCATGTGTGGTATCACCAATTGGATCGATCAATTCATAGTCTTTCACTTCATGTTCTCTGGGGTCTGGAATCACCATCATGCGAAGTGGATCGTTGGGGTTCTCCCAATCAATCAAATCAGCGTATTTGATCGGAATACGAACAGGAAATGTTTCTTTAAAAAACATTCGTGTGGGAAGCATGCACTGTTCCCAGGTAAGATTTTTTTGAGTGAGATAGTCTTCAAGGGCAAGGGCATTTTCAATGTATGAAATGGACATAAAAGCACAGGTTTCAGGTATCAGATACAAGGTACAAGGTTCAAGGTGTCAGAAACAAACAAGAACAAACGAAGATACATTCAACGCTTTGGAGGAATTTTTTGGGGAAGGAGACAAAATAACGGGAGCATCCTCGTATTATACAATAGCTTGCACTTTACACCGAAATTTTTCCTGATACGATACTTCGCATATCTAAAAAACTGATAGAAATAAAATTATGGCAAAAGAACCACTAGAAACAATTGATGAAGTGTATACGCACTTTGAAAAACATGGGCTTGATGATGAAATTCTTGCGACAATGGGTGACTTACTTGCAACGCTTTCATACGGTCAGCTTGCAGATACAACTGCATTGCGGGCGTATTTTGTGGCTGAGATAGACAACGCCCTAACAATTGCTGTGAATGAACACCAGCTTTACATCAAAATTCGTGAGATTGATGCTCTTCGTGATAAGCCTGAAGAATTCAAACAGGCTCTTACTGCCCTTTGTCGTGAAGTGCTTCAACAGCTCATTGAACTAGGGTTTTCGAAAGAAGATGCCTTCAGCTTTATCAGCGATGCAATGGGAACTGAAATATCAAACAATCCTACATTTGCTCCAGTGTACACAGACGTACTCGTCGCAGTTGATACCTTCATGAAAGAATTTGAATCGAAGGAGTAATCACTCTATAGCGAAACATAAAAAAATATGGCAAAAGCTGAATTCAATACTCCGGAAGAGATAGGCGCTTTTTTTCAAACAGTTCCTGGTGTTGATCTAACAGCTGTATATGATCACGTAATGGAAATGACTGGGTACTTTGACTCCAGTGATCAATATTCTCTAGAAGCGCTAAAACAATTTTTTCTCTTACAACTGGATAGAGCAATTCTTGAAAAAGAATGTGAAATGATTATTTATCAAACATTTGATGCGTTTTCACAAATGCCTTCGAAAGCCGATGCATTAAAAGAAATACTTTTTCAATCGGCTAAATATCTAATGGAAAATCTTTTAGAAAAAGGAATTACTAAAGAAATGGCGATTGAAATGATAGGGAGTGGATTGGAAACAGCTAAAGACAACAATCTTTCTACAGATGAAGCGATACACAGCGCTTATAACGAAGCGCTCGAAGCTTTTGATTCCTTTGTCGCAGAAGATCATACGTAGCTACTTCATAGCATTTTCAATCCTCAGTACTTCCATAGCGATTGAGCCATCTTCGGTGATGAGGGTGATCTGCATCAAACTTGGCAACTAAGTCCCAAAACTGTCTGCCGTGATTCATGTGCTTAGTGTGTGAAAGTTCATGGATGATGACATAATCAATCACTTCTTTGGGTGCATGAATCAATTTCCAGTTAAAGTTTAAATTTTTTTGTGACGAACAGCTACCCCAGCGAGTTTTTTGTTGCTTAAATGCCAATCCCTTAAATGGTAGTTTCATTTCTTCGCTGAGCTCGTACACACGCTTTGTGACGTATTCAACTGATCTATTTTTGAGCCATGACGAGAGCAGGGAAAGTGTAGTCTTTGTCAAAAGTGCACGTGATTTGGAGTCGGTGACAAGTGGAGCTACGATCACTGTTTCTTTTCCCAACCGTACAGTGCCATCAAAACGAGTTGATACTTTGACTGCGTATTCTTTGCCAAAGTACAACACCTTACTACTGCTAATAAGAGTAGGCTTACTTGCCTGACGAGTTTGTTGTGCAGAAATCCAGTCACGTGCAGACTCCACAAACTCAGCTACCTTGTACTTTGGATACCGCGCAGGCACTGTCACGATCACTTGACCTGATGAGTCCACCTTGATAGTTAGTTTGCGGGAGCGAGTGCTTGATTGAAGTACAAATGGGATCCCTAGGGTAGGCATGGACTGTACTATATTTCACCTTGTCATTCCTGTGAAGACAGGAATGCGTTTTGGCTTCGCGAGGGGTGACATGCAAATGCAAATACGTAATCACATTCACATAAAAATATTCATTCCTTCACACTCTGCGTGCTTTTACTTTTTCCATTATTCTTTACGGTTGCTTGGCAACTTCCCCACAGACCTCTGTTGTTTTTACGTGCATCATCCTCCATGGCTTTGAGTATCTTGGTGCGTCCCGTAGGATATGCTTCGTACGCAAAGGCGTAGCCTTCATAGACAAGTCGTTCATTGATCATCGTGCCATCTTCTAGATAGATGTATCGAAGCAAGCGATCATATTTATCTCGATCGGTCTCTTGAGGATCGGTGACAAGCTTCACTGCTTTTCCTTCCAGCATTTCTTTGGTGAAGGTACTGGCTTCCTTGCCAAAACACTGTACCCCACGACGAGGATCACGAGTCTCAGGTGTATCAACTCCAAGGAAACGAACTGTTTCTTCTTCTCCATCGATCAGTACCACAATTGTGTCTCCATCAATGGTATCGACAACTTTCACAAATCCTTCGGGAACATCGGTAAACAACGAGAGCACTCTGGGCAGTACATTGGGCATCCGCTCAAACTTGAGTGATGAACCAGAAGCGCTTAATATTCCTGTAAAGACCAGAAACAGAATAATAAAATGTCCATACTGCGAGAAAAATTTTTGCATTAGTGTTTTTTTTCAATTGCATCTCTTCCTAGAAATTTGTACACCAATCCCCAGATAAAAAGCATGAGCATGAGAGAAGCCATCACGACTTTCCAGAAAATTTCAGGAAAAATCGTAATGAGTACCGACTCGGCTGGAAACGAGTAGTTTCCTTGGGGGAATAGAACTTGGTGAAAGTTGTCAAAAAAGACGGAAAAGAATACCAGCCCAATAATCTTGAATAAGAATGTTCCGATGAGGATGTGTGATGCGCGGTTAAGGTACGGCAGAATATCTATTTTTTCGGAGAGTGCAAAAATCAACACCGCCCATGATAGAGTCGCGAGCGTATTGATGGTAAACGAAAATGATTTGTAGAGTTTTGACACATCGTTTAAGTGGGAAAGTTCATCAGGAGTAAATAATACATCTTCTCCACCGTTCCAGCCTCTCGTGGAGTACAGTAAGGCACGATCAATAGCAATGTGTTTTGTCTCAACATCAGTTGTTTCTTGTACTAGGCTATACGTAACATCGGCGATCAGATGAATCACAAATGGTTGCCACAGTACATGAAAAACCCACCACAGTGGTAGAATGCACAAGGCAAAAATGAGAACGACTTTTTTTTGCATAGAGTCATCATAGCAAATGGGGAGAAATATGACAGAAAACCTTTATACCGTCGAAGAAGCCTTTGAAGTTGTACAAAAGGGATGGGAAATAAATATCGCGCATGAGGTGTCGGGAGCAGATGTCTTAGCAGATTTTAAATTGGATGGGGGTCTGGATACGTATCTTCCACGTATTCTAAAGCCACAGATTTACCATGAGCTCATTACAAACTTTGAGCATGCATCAGGCTATGACCTCCTTTTACGAGCACTTCTCTTGAAAGAAAATGCAGACCTCCTTGAAAACGCTCAAAACTATAGATCCTAATCTAGGACAGCTTCTTCCACCGAATCAGTAGAAACATAGGGAATTCTTGTCGTGCAAGATTTTCCATCTTTGCATTTCTTCCTTCGGAGACTTTGTCACTGACAAGCTCTTCTATGTGATCAACAGCAAGGCCATTGTTTCCGGCTAGATTAATGTAGTCTTGTAACGGGCGGTGATACGTCCAGGTGATTTGACCGTGTTGTTTTCCTGGGTGCATTTCGATTGGGATCTTCATCGGGGTAATGTATCGATCGACACGTCGAAACTGCAGTTTTCGCCCTTCATCTTCACCCCATCCAGTGATGCGAGGAGAGCGAAACGATGGATGCAAAATAACAGTGATAAACGATCCACCAGGTTGCAGCAGTGTGCGTACTCTTTCAATGACTCCGTCGATAGGATCGATATTCTGCAGAGCCAAAATGGACACAACGCGATCAACAGTTTCGGTAAACTTTGTGAGAGTTCGGACATCATCCACCAGATAGGAAACTCTACTTTGCCCTGGGTATTTTTTTGCGCTCTCAATCAACTTGAAGCTGGCATCAACGCCAATGACGTCAACGTTTTTTTTGCTCAGTTCCCGACAAAAGGCACCTTGTCCACACGCAAGATCGAGTACCTTCTGGTCTGGTTGTAACTCAAGTAGTTCAAGTACCTTTGGGAAGATCACATGCTGATGAAAGTACTGTCCTTTGCCACCAACAAGTGTGTCATACCAACTAGCAACATGGTCCCAAGATTGTGGTTTCATAGATGCTATTGTCTCACACTCAGGTGATTGCCTACCAACAGTCCCAGTTTTACACCAGTTGTATCAACCTGAGGATGAATACCATCGTCATTTATGCCTTTGTTCACTCCAATACGATAGACTATTTCTTTGGTGACAAACGAGGCTAACTGAGGAATAACTCTGTAGAGCGGGTTAACCACATGATCAATCGGTTGGACAACGACTTTGGACATACTTGCGACAAGTAGTGCTCCCCAAAAGTGATATGCATCTCCTGCAAAGTCATTCTTTGTCCCACCTTTGATTGGCTCCACGACTGTCTTTGCATCTCGCATCGTCTTTCGGCTGACTTTTCCACCAGGAACTGTATCGTGCGCACGGGCAAGCCGGCGCATGGCAATATGCAAGAAATGCAAAATCTCCAACAAATGAGGCTCTTCTGATTTTGATTCTTTCAGAATGTTGTATGCAATTTCAAATTGTTGGGAAAGAGAAACCGGAATAGTTGCTGCTCTGTATGTAGCAAACAGTCGTCGGGTAAATTCTTTACAAAGTTGGACGGGAACGTATTTGGCAGGCACCTCAATGTCATGTTGATCAAGAAATGCTAGACATACAATAAGCGACCAGCCCTTGCTCCAATCTTTATCAATCAAAAATATTTCTGAAGGATACGAAATGATGTGTGTATAGAGATCCTCACCATCAGTCATCAATACTTGTGGTTTTTTAGGAGTCCGAGAAACCACAACAGTAGACTTGTACGATGGGTATTCTCCTTCAAAAGTTCCTCTGAGAGCTTCATACACATACAAGAGCTTTTTTGCGAAGGAATCATTGTCGGATACAATTTCTGCAGTGGCCATGATATGGATTGATCTAGAGTAAAGTGGTCATTCTATTATTTTGCTATACGTCTATACTACAGTTGTCGTATGAATCATTCATTTTCATTCTCCTTTTCCCACGTTCCTGCAGTCATGAAAAGAGGACGCCATGCACTCATCGCTGTCAAAACAGAAACAGGAAACTATATTCTTGGTGCAAAAGATATCTATCCGCAGGGAGTGTATCGCTTGATTGGTGGAGGTTTGGAAAAAGATGAGGATCCAGCAGTTGGTGCAACTCGTGAACTCAAAGAGGAACTTGGAATCTCCTATACTCCCGATCAGCTCCAACCACTTGCGACTGTCACAGCCGAGATTGATGAAACATCGACAGGGAAGCACTATACATTTGTTACCTATCTTTTTGAAACAACGGTTGAGCGAAAGCTCGTCAAGCCAGCTGATGACCTTGATGGAATCAAAGAATTTTCGCTGGAACAGATGCAAACATTGATTCATCGGTACAGTGATTTGTCAGATGAATTGATTCAGTTTCAAAAGCCTGGTGACACTCGACCACTTGAGCCATTCCGTTGGAGAGACTACGGAAAGCTTTATGGAAAAATCCATGAATTAGTCCTCAAATCTGCCCACTAGACATTACGCAACCCTGTTGCATATAATGCAACCTCTATGTCAGCACTCATTTCAGTCATTCTTGCAAGTTTGCTCGTCAGTTGTATTTCATTTGCTGGGGTCGTTATCCTCGCTTTCAAAAAAAAGTGGAGTAGCAACATGCAGACGATGCTTGTCAGCTTCGCTGCCGGAGTCATGCTTTCTGCTTCTATTTTGGATTTGATGCCAGAAGCATTGGAGGAAGCGGGGGAAGCCAACATCTTTCCATGGATTTTTGCAGGAGTTGTGTCTTTTTTCCTTCTTGAGCGATTTGTATTGTGGTTTCACCATCATGATGACGGACATGGTGACAAGCCAGCTGCAATCCTTGTATTGGTTGGAGATGCAATCCACAACCTGATTGATGGAGTCGCAATCGCAGCAACATTCTTGGTAAACCCAGCACTCGGTGTCACGGCAACACTTGCAATCGCTGCACACGAAATTCCCCAAGAGATCGCTGACTTTGGGGTATTGGTCGCAAGTGGGATGAAAAAAACAAAAGCACTTCTTTTTAATTTCCTCTCAGGACTCACAGCACTCATCGGTGCGGTCATTGGATTTTATTTCCTTGATTCGGTGCAAGGCTATATCTGGATTGCGCTTGCGTACTCTGCTGGTATGTTTCTCTACATTGCGTGTTCAGATCTCATTCCAGAGCTTCACAAAGACTTTAAGATTCAACAACGTTGGGTACAGACCATGCCGTTTGTCGTCGGAGCGACACTTCTGTGGGCGATGGTGAAAATTCTGGAAGGCTAAGTTTCTTCATTTTCTATTTGATCTTTTTACTGACCAAGAGTATATTTCCTAAAAAGGAGAAATATGCCAACAATTGCAGAGCTGGGTGCAGAGACAAACGATATGGTATTACTTCCATCTGATAATTCAGGTGTACGTGAAGTTACTATTATCGGAAAAACTGATGCTGAGGTATTCGTAATTCCTCCAAGTTGGATGATTGGTTCTCTTGTAGTCATACTTAATGCCGATACAGGAGAAAGAGTACAAGGTCGTGTTCTTTACACGAAGACCGATGTTGAGACAATAAAAAACCTAGAATTAGAACCCGGCCAAGTACTTGCACAATCAATCCAGTCTAGATATAACAGATTTGAACGTCATGAAAGAGAATAAATTTTTCTGCTATACTCTCTCAAATGAAAACAGATGAGCAGTGGTTAGAAGTTATTCAAGACCACTACATAACACTTCCGAGAACTGCATTATTTTCCGCTAGTATTTTCTCTGCACTTCAAATTGCTCAAGAACAGATAAGACCCCCGCAAGATCCAAAGGAAATTCTTGATGAAATACTATTCGGATGTGAACAATACAGTCGGTACGAATTTTCAGATCCTGAATTGGCACAAGGTTATATTTGCTACGCTTTAGCTTTTATAGGAATCGCAGAACTCGCCCAAATATCCGAAAAAGAAATTACCAAGCAAATACGACCAGTAGAATCCAACATATTCATGTGATCTTCTAGAGTAACTGTGAAAGTGAAGCGACTGGTACCGATTTTTGTTCACCCGTCTGCATATCCTTTAGTACAACTTGATTGTCTTTCACCTCGTCACTGCCGATCACCACGACATACCGAATGCCTTTTTTATCGGCATATTTTAATTGCTTCTCAAGCTTGGCGTATTTTGGATAGAGCTCAACAGAAAGTCCTTGGTCTCGAAGTGTATTAGCTACTCTCGCTGACTCTCCTGCAAGTGACTCGTCAAAGATACTGACAAGAATCTTTTTTTGATCGGAAGTAGAGGGAACCAGTCCAAACTGAATTGCCGCTTCTACAGTACGGTCAAATCCCACAGCCATCCCGACTGCTGGCATCTCCACCCCACAGAGCTCATTAATCAAATTGTCATAGCGACCACCACCACAGACAGATCCTACCGTAAACTCAGGTATCCGAACTTCAAAAATCATTCCAGTGTAGTAATCTAAGCCCCGCGCAAGAGTTGGCTCAAAGGTAAGTTCTGCCTCACTTACTCCAAGCGTCTGAGCAAGTGACATGATTTGTTCAAGCTTTGAAGATGGATTGACACTCAAAAGATCTTCCAAAGCTTTGACAGCTTGTACGTTACTTAATCCTTTTCTTTCTAGTTCTTTGATCACTTCTTCTTTGGGGAGTTTGTCGAGCTTATCAATCGACTGAATAATCGAAAAAACAGACAATGACTCTGTCGCATACGGCGAGAGCACTGAAAGTAGTGTCTGTCTGTCATTGACGGCAATCTGAATACTTTGAAACCCAATCGCTTTATATGCACGATAGGTGCATGCCAAAATCTCACTGTCTGCTATAGGATCAGTGCTTCCAAAGATATCGATGTCACACTGAGTAAACTCTCTGTATCTGCCACGCTGTGGTTTATCGGCACGAAACACATTCTGTGTTTGATACCGTCGAAACGGAAACGATAGTTCATTGAAGTTATTGGCGATAAAGCGCGCAGTTGGGACTGTCTGATCATAGCGAAGTGCGACCTCGCGATCACCATTGTCAGTGAATGCATAGACAAGCTTATCTGCTTCTTCACCGTATTTTCCCATGATGGTACTTTTGTACTCAAGGGTAGGGGTTTCGATTGGTTCAAATCCAAAACTTTGAAATGCACCAATTATCTTTTCCATCACAAAATCACGAGCAATTTTGTCTTTTGGCAAGAAATCTCGAAATCCTTTGAGCACTTGTGGTTGGTTCATAAAAATCCTTTATTCACTATCAAGTAGTGTATCATTTAGTTTTTGCAACGTATAACATTTTGGTTTCCTATTTGCTAACAAATTATGGAAAACCAAACTCCCTACGCGCGGGAGTGATGTTTTGATCAGATATGAATAAAAATTAACAGTGAAAAACACTCCCACGCACGATATGTGTGGAGTGATGATGAAGGATAGTGATAAACAGTTGTTTATCCATAAGACCTATAGTATAGCATTACGGAGTGAGGATGATCAAGATATCCGCATCTGGCTTGCTTTCTCCTGTAGGCAGGACATCCACGGTTCCAGAGAAAAGAGACGCAATTTTATCGACTGTTTCTTTCGGAGCATTGTTGACATTGACGACAATTGTTCCTGCATAGTCTGTCTTTTTGGCTGTTTCTCTCCCAACAATCGTTGCTGTTGGAAATTCTTTGAGCAGTACCTGAGCTTTCGCGTTGGTGAGTCCTGTTGTCTTTGAGCCATTATAGAGCGCAACTCGTAGTGGAGCAGGAGAGGCAAGAACGGCACTTCCTGACGCTACCGCTGTTGGGGTAGGGGAAGCCTGATCACCAACTAACAATGGGGCTACTTCTATGAGTCTCTTCTCTGAAGGTCTATACAAGTATGCTTTTTTTGCTTCCGTATAAAAAAGTACTTTGTCTCCATTTTTTGCTTTTTCAAAAAAAGGTTGGCTTTCAAGTTTTGAGAGATCAGAAACTGTTGCGATCGTTGGCTCTTCATCACTTGGCAGATCAATAAGGGCTGAGACTTCTTTGACTAGGCGTGCTGTTTCTTGTTTGACTGCTTCTTCTGTCATAGCTGTCCCTAAGACTAGTTGGTTTTTCAGACGATACCACTGCCAGCCAAAAAAGCTCGCAACACCAACAAGGACAAGCACAATCAAGCTCACAATAATGATTTTCACACTGGGAATTTTCAAGTTCTTCATACCGATGATCCTATGTCAGATTGGCTGGAGAATCAAGTCACAGAGCGTCAAACCAATGTATACTATAGAAGAGTATTTTTCCAAAAAACATGGCAAAACTTTTATACATACGCGAAAACCCAGTTATTGGTTTTCTTATTCGAACACTTTTTTTTGCGTGTATATTCTTCGTTTTCTATTATGTTTTCTTTTTAGGAGTTGAAAAAATAGAAACCACGAAGTTGGAACAAGCGAAAGAAATTCTCACGCACGAGCACAGTACGCTTGTCTCTCACAGATTAGCTGTCGTTGCCCTTGCCAAGATTGATCCTCTTTCACCTACATACGAATTTGAAAGTCAAAAACTCATCGAAGATATCACGCTTGCACGCAGAGATTTGGAAAAAATAGTGAGCGAACAAAAAACATTTCCAACATCTCGTAGGCTCAATTCAACTCAGCATAAAATACTCACAGCAACTGCCAAGAAACGTCAAAAAAATCTTGAAATCGTAGCGAAGATTGTTCAGAAATCAGAAGAGGTTGAAAAGAAACTCACTACTTTTCATGAGAAAACCCAGCAACTTTCATCGTATCTTCCACAGGATGATTTACGTCTTGGTACACAACTCAAACCGAGAGCAGAAGCTACCAAGAATGGAATCGAAAAACTCAAAAATGATTTTCCAGAACTACGAATTGATGTTGAACAAACACAACAAACACTTCAAAAACTTGCACAGACTGGAAGTCAAAAAGACACGGAGGTGAGCATACAGATGCTTGATAAACTCAAAACAACAGTTCATGCGCAGCGAACGAAACTGCTTACAGAAGAACCGGCGCTTTCAATGCTTGTCGAAGAAACGAAGCTTCTCTATGACTATCAAGCTCTCCAGAGTGAACTCGAAGCAGCGCTCTAAAAAAACAAGTCGTTTAAGGAAGCGATTGTTCACCAGAAGGACTTGACGTCAGTTCATCAATAATCGCTTCAGGCGTGACTTCAGGAGTCGGGGAAAGTGAAGGGGTGGATACTTCAGGAGTAGTCTCTGGTGTTGCGGATGGGGTCGCTGTTTCCACAGTCAAATCAGGTGTAGGAATTGGAGTTTCACTAGGTTCGGGAATCACGACTGTATTTTTTGTTTGAACTGAAACTGCTTTATCACCTACAAAGACTTTTCCATCAAATACTCTAGGAAATTTTCCTCGTACCCCTGTGGCAACTTTTGTATAGGCGTTTTTGTCAAAGGAATAACTAAGTGTTTGCCATGAACCGTCAGACAATTTTTGTGAAAACGCAATAATGTCACCATCAATATCCGGATTTTTGGAAACTGCTTTTGAGGTTACACGTCTGATCACTGTGCCATCAAACAGATAGATATTCCACTGATCGTCTTCCCATCCTTCCCAAACTACTTTTCCATCACTGCTCACACGTGGTTTTATATTAGTTCCTGCACGGGTAATACGAAGACGCGTGTTGGTTGGCTCATGATACCGAATAATTTGCCCCATGCCGTTGTACTCTGTCACAAAAACAATATACTCCCCACGAGAAAATGGGTGATAACTATTGGTTTTCCCTAGACTGATAAACGTCTTTTTTTCATTTTTCACGTAGAACACACGAGAATAGTCCGCTTGTGTCTCAACGCTTACACTAATGACGTCTTCAGCATTGTTTTTCTTTTCAGGTACATCAATTGCAGATACACGATCAAATGTGGGACGCACAAGCACGAAAAGGAAAAGACCGCAGAGCAGAGGAAAAACCCAGGTACGAATACGATCATTGTGCACTCTCTGAAAGAATCCTCCGTTTAATTTGCCCATAGAAATCCTTTTTCACTGCCATTTTCAAAAAAATTTCCATGCCGCATCAAATCTGCAGTCCCAGGAAAAGTTGTCAGTGTCGGACAGTTGGTGTATGAGGTGAGGACAGCGTCCGCTGACGTCACGACTCGAAAACTATACGTTGTCACATCTGTTGCACCGTTGTTTTGGATATGAAAATCATACTCAATATCTTGTCCAACTGTAGCTGTATTGTGGTTCGTTTCTGTGGGGTTACTTTTGGCATACTCCTGTAAAACATCAGATGCTGCGAGCTTTGCGACCGATAGATTCGCACCATCCGTCACCGACGATGTGGCAAAACGCCATATCCCTCCACTTCCTCCAGCTCCAATATCTGTCCAACTTCCAGTTGTACAACTTGCATCAGTTCCTGCTTTGTACTGCAGTTTAAACTGAATCGTACTAGCTGATAAATTGTTTGCCCCGATTGTGATTGCAACGCGCAGACGCATCTCATCTGCAGACTGTGGCGCATTATTTCCTGCTGGTAGGGTGGAGATCACCGTGCTCTCTGCAATATCAGTTGCCCCCCACGGATCTGTTACATTTTCATTATCACTATCAACATAAAACCGATATCCTGAGAGCGTATATGTGGGATTAGTACTTGTCACATACTCCACAGCCAGCCAGAGCGTACTCACTTGTAAGTTGTTTCCTGCATCAACATCTACCCGTACCCCTACCTGGAATGAATCAAGGTCTGTCGCTGTCATTGCCGTTGATGTTGTCGGAAGTGTATATGAGGTTACGGGAGCCGAACGAGGATGGGCAGAGACATTGGTAAACCAAGTCGTATTGGGCGCATTGATATTTGGTGAACGAGCTTCGTTGCTCGAGCCATCCAAAACCCTCACTGTAAGCCCTTGTGTTGACGTACCTGAATTATTCATTCTGATATTCGCTGCTGCGAGTGTGATCGTATCACCTGATCCTATTCCCGCTGTCGTTGAGCTTTCTAGATTTGAGTCATCCTGTTGGCCAAGGGTGGTGGATGTATACATGGTTGTTCCATCATCGGGATCAATTTCATCCACACATTCGTAGTCATTGGTACATCCGGATGCAGTCCAAGCAGTATTTGTTCCATCTGCATTGGGTTTGAGATGCACAATATTTCCTTCACCTGGGTAACTACTTTGGTAGGTAGCACCATTGCCAGAATTTATTGCAACATCATCAAAAAACCAGTCTCCTTGCGTTTGCGCTTCAACCGTCAAATTTCCTCCCATATAGAGCTGATTCGAACCTGTTGCGATATCTCTTGTCGAACTCGTCGCAAACACACTCCCATCGAGTCGACCTTCAAATGTGTCGACCGCCCCGGTTCCTGCTCCATTCATAAAAATCTCTACTCGGTGCCAGGTGTTGATTGTGAGGGCACTTGATGCAGAGCCGATCGTGCCATCCTCATCGGTAAGAATCAGTGTTCCTGTGGATGACAACAACAACCCTCCAGGAGAGGCGTTCAAAGCAGCATTTCCGAATGTAAAAATTCTATTATTTGCAGTCGGTAGGGTAGCGTAGCGGAAATAAAAACGCACATAAATCGGACCAAAAAAATCAGCGCTGGAATAACGATAATCTGCTAGCTCGGATGCTCCAGATGAAAAACCGGTGATCTGAAGCGCAGCAGCACCACTTCGAACGGTGGAGGTCGTTATCGTCGGAGATCCTGAAGTAGCCGACCATTCATCATCGACCGTTAAACTTTGCGTCTCAAAGCCACCTGTGAACACTCGACCTCCACCTCCAGAATACGGAATAGCAATGTTATAACTTACCCACTGTTCAGTTGCACTCGTAAACGTACCTGGATCAAGGATTGTAAGATAACCCATACGCTCCGAAGTCGCGGTTGTAGCTCCACTTGTCGTTCCTGCATTTACTGTCGTTAAATTCGCAAAATTGGCAGGAGACAATGTCGGAACTACTCCAACACCTGCACTTGCATCGCCCCCACGAGTTGCAATCCAAAGGTATCGTTCTTGGGCAAGCGGATTGTGACTCGCAGGATTGGAGTTGGTACTATTTCCCCCAACACCTGTTGCTGTAGGATTTCCGGCACTACTGATGCGAAACACAATATGTG
>CAZBKJ010000013.1:0-27502 GCA_964492495.1 uncultured Pseudomonadales bacterium | reverse complement strand
ATTCCCAGTTGCTGCCACCCGTAGGTGTAGGCACCGTGTCTCAGTTACCTTGTGGCCGATCACGCTCTCACGTCGGCTACCCGTCATCGCCTTGGTGGGCTTTTACCCCGCCAACTAGCTGATAGGACGCAGGCTCCTCATAAAGCGTCTTGCGACTTTAATACATACAATAAAGTATGTACCACATGCGGTATTACCCACCCTTTCGGGTGGCTATTCCCCACTTTACGGTAGATTCCTACGTGTTACTCACCCGTCTGCCGCTAAACTGTATTGCTACAATTTCGCTCGACTTGCATGCTTAAGGCACACCGCCAGCGTTCATCCTGAACCAGGATCAAATTCTTAGAAAAAATTTGTAGTTCAATTTTATTAAACTTATTAAGACTCCGATCTTTTAGGTCGGAGCGGTCAAGCAAAGCTTGACCAATTAACGGATTTTTGCTGTACACACGAAAAAAATTTTCTCGTGAGTAAGCATAGTCCGTCGTATTAGACGAATAGCTCTTCCCACGATGAAAACGGTTAAAATTTCGTGTAAAAAACTCTTTACTTGTGAAGGGGCAATTGTGTAGACGAATATCTACACACAGTAAGGACGAAAAAACTCCAGGTTGCTGGAGTTTGAATTCACGCAATCCTTGAGAGTAATCGTCAAAACATGAGGTTATGATACCAAGAAGCCAGAGAAAATCAAGGGTGAGATCTGGGGAGAGAAAGAAGCTCGACAATAGCTCTTTTATGACTCAAAAACTTCCAGTGCTTGCTTTTCTTCCCGACTAATTTTTTCAGGGATCGTCACGACAATTCGCACGTATTGATCACCTTTCCCTCGACCTGAGACATGTGGGACTCCATAGTCACGAAGTCGAACCATTGTATTCGGTTGTGTTCCAGGACGGATTTTAAGCTTTAACTCACCATCTAAAGTAGGAACAGAAATCTCTCCACCGAGGATAGCTCGGTAAAAAGCAACTTTCACATCGTTGTAGATATCGTCACCTTCTCGCTTAAATCGTGAATCAGGTGCGACAGCGACAACAACATCAAACTCTGTATAGCGAATCCGTGTACCAGTATCGGCTCCGGCGGGAATCTTAATGGTCTTTTTCTTCCCATCAATCTGTACGTCTTTACTAGTGCCTTGAACAGCTTCCATGAAGGAAATATCGATCTGATACAAAGCTTTTCGTGGAGCTCGTCTTCCCATACCTCCACCAAAAAACGATTCAAAGATATCAAATGGGTCAGAAAATCCTCCACCACCAAAATCAAACCCTTCAAATGGGTTCCCACCTCCACGAGTTGAGTAGGTGTGACTAAATGGCCCACCTTGCCCTCCAAAACCTCCTGAAAACGGATTTCCGCCAGCTCCACCCATATTTCCTTGTTGAAACGCCGTGTGCCCGTATTGGTCGTATGCTGACTTCTTTTTGTCATCCGAAAGCACCTCGTAGGCTTCATTGATCTCTTTGAATTTGTCCTCAGCACCCGTTTCTTTATTGCGATCAGGATGATACTTCATCGCTGATTTTCGGTATGCAGATTTGATGTCCGCAGCAGTTGCAGATTTTGACACACCTAAAATATCGTAGTAATCACGGGAAGTAGCCATAGAGTTCAGCGGGTAGTTGATAGATTATAGTTCATAGTTTTTGTCATCCTCGACACAAAGTCACCGATGAGGTGACCTGGAGGTCGGGGATCCAGATTCCATTCTGATCACAACAAGAATTGCCTACGGAGTGCACTAGTTCGCGACTTTGCTTCCACTGTCGTCCTTCACCTGAATCACATCCAATGTATAGGAAACGATCTTTGATTTTCCTTGTTCAAAAACGAGCGTGTAGGCTCCAACTTCCTGAATAGGAAAACCTTCAAAATTACTGACAAAATTAAACTTTCCGTTTTCTCCAAAGGCAAGTTTTACATCTGCGGTAAAGTCTTCTTTTCCAGATGGAGTGACGATCTTGAGCTTTACGTCTTCTGTAGCTCTGGCTTCGCCCACAAATGTGACGACAAATGACATTCGTGCATGATTACTTGGAAGTTGCCTGACAAATAATTTGTCAAAAATTCCAATCACCGACAATTTTTTATCTTCTCCAGTCATTGCATAATCTGCAAGTGCCACAAGTTCTGTTGTTATTTTTGCCATGCGAACTCCTTTATGTAGTAAAAATAGAAGGGCGGAAATAGACCGCCCTTCTATGTAGTCATGCTCTATTCTTTTACGACTTCACCATCTTCGACTGTTCCCTCATCCTTTTTTTCTTCCGTCTTTTCCTGACCACTTGCCTCTGCGCTCTGACCTTCTGTTTTTGCTGCATTGGCTTTCTGCATCGCTTCGCCAATTTTCTGCGCTGACTGAAGCGTTGATTCCATGCCTTTTTTCAACTCTTCTTCCGTCGCATCGTCTTTTTTGGCAAGAACTTCGAGCTCGTTGACATTCTTTTCGATCGCTTCTTTATCCTCATCGCTAAGATGTGCTCCGTATTCCTTGAGTTGCTTACGAAGTTCAAAGACGGTATGTTCTGCCTGATTTTTGGCTTCAATAAGCTTCTTCTTGGCTTCATCTTCTTCACGGTGTTTTTCTGCTTCCGTCACCATTTTTTCTACTTCTTCTTTTGAAAGGTTTGTAGAGTTTTGAATGGTGATTTTTTGCTCTTTGCCACTCGTTTTATCTTTAGCCGTTACATGCAAGATACCGTTTGTATCGATATCAAACGTCACTTCCACTTGTGGCATACCTCGTGGAGCTGGGGGGATACCATCCAAGATAAATCTACCAAGTGTCTTGTTATCAGCAGCCATTTCACGCTCACCTTGTAAGACATTAATCTCTACTTGTGTTTGATTATCTGCTGCCGTACTAAAGACCTGTGACTTACTCGTAGGCACGGTTGTGTTGCGAGGAATGAGGGCAGTTCGGACTCCTCCCATGGTTTCAAGACCAAGGGTTAGAGGCGTCACATCTAGAAGTACCACATCTTTTACATCCCCGGTGATTACACCAGCCTGGACAGCTGCACCCACTGCTACTACTTCATCTGGGTTAACACCCAAGTGTGGCTCTTTGCCAAAGAATTTTTTCACTTCTTCTTGCACCTTGGGCATGCGTGTCATACCTCCAACCATAACCACTTCATTGATCTCTGATTTTTTATGTCCAGCATCTTTGAGAGCTTGCTCTACAGGCTTAAAGGAACCAGTGATCAAGTCATCGACAAGCTCTTCAAGCTTTGCTCGGGTCATATTCATCGTAAGATGAAGCGGACCATCTGATCCTTGTGTAATAAATGGCAGATTAATTTCTGTGGTTGTTGCAGAAGACAACTCAATCTTGGCTTTTTCTGCAGCATCTTTAATACGCTGAAGTGCTTGCTTGTCTTTTTTCAAGTCAACTGAGTTTTCTTTCTTAAACTCAGTAACAATCCAGTCGATAATACGTCCGTCAAAGTCATCTCCACCAAGGAATGTATTTCCGTTGGTTGATTTCACCTCAAATACACCATCTCCAATCTCCAAAATTGAGATATCAAATGTACCTCCACCAAGATCATACACAGCAATCAACTCATTTTTCTTTTGATCTAAACCATACGCAAGCGCTGCTGCCGTTGGTTCATTTAGGATTCGTTCAACAGTAAGCCCGGCAATCTCTCCAGCTTGTTTGGTTGCTTGTCGCTGGGCATCATCAAAATATGCTGGAACAGTGATGACAGCTTGAGTGACTTTTTCGCCCAAGAAACTTTCGGCATCTGCTTTTGCTTTTGAGAGCGTCATTGCGGAAATTTCTTGTGGAGTGTAGATTTTTCCTTCGACTTCCACACATGCCATGTCATCTTTGCCTTTGACAATCTTGTAGGCAACGTGCTCCATCGTCTTTTTTACTTCTGGGTCTGTAAACTTTCGCCCCATCAATCGTTTGACAGAGTTGATAATTTTGTCAGACTTTAACACCATCTGACGCTTTGCTGTTGCACCCACAGTTCGAGTGGTTGGATCCACAATACTTGGAAACGTATTTGTTCCTTCTGCTGTTGGAATCACTTTTGGTTTTCCACCCATCATGACGGCTACAGCACTGTTTGTTGTACCAAGGTCAATACCTATTACTTTTGACATATACTCTCCTTCGATCCCCAAAAAGCAGGATCAGTTACTATTATAATTACTTTTTTGTACCAACGATCACTCTTGCGGGTTTTATGACAACACCATTGAGTTCATACCCGCTACTGACTACTTCTATTACTTTCCCTTCGTCGCCTTCAACAGTATCGACGGCTTCCATCTGACTTGCATCAAATGCTTTTCCTTCAGGGTTCAATTCTTTTAAGCCCTGTGAATCAAACACTCGTGTAAAGTGACTCATCACCATCTCTAGACCCTTGTCTTTCAAGTGTTTCGCTGCAAGTTTCAAATGGTCATACGGTTCGACCAGCTCTTCAACGAAGCCTTGTGTTGCAAGTTTTGCAAACCGTATCTGAGACTCTCGCGTTTGACGTTCAAGATTACTGTAATCTGCTAATGCTCTTTTGTACTTTCCTTCTACTTCTGCCAATCTGGCTTCACAGTCAGCATGGTCATCTGCAGAAATCTCATCCATTCCTTCCTCCACTTCTAAATCTATCTCTTGCTTCACTTCTTCATTCTCATCTGGGTGTGTATGTTGTTTTTTGTCTGCCATAGTTCCTTTCATTTCCCCATTACATCAACAATACATTTGCGAAAATAGCGCATCATTGGAATGACATACGGATAGTCAAAACGACTTGAACCTATCAACCCTAGCCAACAATGATGTCCATCTGCCGTAAACTCAGTAAAGACAAATCCCACTGGATCAAGATTGTTCCCGCCAAGTTCTTCTCCAAATACGATTTGAACCGGCTGTTCTCCAGCAAATTTTTTAAAGATTTCTTCCAGCAAACTGGCCTGATCAATCAGTGTTAATACTGCTCGCATTGAGTCAATATCGAAAAATTCAGGCATTGAGAGGAGTTGCGCAGAACCAGAGATGAAAATCTGTTTGTCGTCTGTCATCGCCACACTGACTGCTCCTACTCGTTGCGCTAAAATCCGTGTCGATTCCTGAAGTAAAAGGGCTAAGGTGCTGCGTTGTTGCCAAATACTTTCCTTCAAACTCACCTCTTCAGCAACCGAAAGATCTTTTTCACGCATCAGATCTCGTACGTAGATCTTTATTGCTAGGGACGTCGGAATTCGGCCAGCAGAGGTATGGAGTTGTTTTAAGTATCCGTGTTTTGTGAGATAGACCATCTCATTACGAATAGTTGCAGGAGAAACACCAAGGTTGTATTTGCGGTCTATTGTATCGGAACCTACAGCATCAGCTGTATTGATATACTCCTCTACAACCGCTCGTAAAATCTGCACTTGTCTTGAGGTAAGGTCAATCATCTTAGCAGTGAATATAAACGAGTGCTAAGATATTGTCAACTAGAAGAAAAAAAGAAAACACTAAAAGACTCATGCATCATGATAATCTCTTAACGAACACTTGATCTCTGTTTCTTTTTTGAAAAGATTTCCTCTGGACTTTTGCCTTTTTGAACAAAAAGTCGCTCAGTGGTGGCGATACTTGATCCACCAACAAAGAGGAGTAGTGATGCCCCCATCAGCATCCAGGTTTCAAATCCTGTCTTTGGGGTACGTTTGAGGTTTGCACTTACTGTCGCTTTCATCGTGGGGCTGGGAGTTAGCGTTGGTGTGGGACTTGGCGTAGGTGTTGCCGTGGCAGGTCGAGGTGTTGATGTAGTCGTTGGGACAGGAGTCACTTGTGATCCAGAACATGAACATGTAGGACTTGCAGGGCAACTTACCGTTCTACACACACCGACATAACAGCGAAATCCTTTTGCACAATCTTCATTCACATCGCACTTTGCGTTACATACTCCTTGTGCATGCACAAGGCTTCCGTTTGAAAAAAAGAAAAATGAGGCGACAAAAAATGCAATGATGTACTTCATAGTACCGTAATTATACCGAATATTCAGAAAAACTCTAGAGGAAAATGGATTTCGAGCATTTCGTAAAATAGCTACTTGTATTTTTTACTGATTTTCAGCTACAGTGAGATATATCAGCCAGCAGGTTGACTGGTATATACGTTTCTATAAAGCTTTATGAAATCATCTCGATTCAAAACAGGTCTGGTTGCATTTATTATCTTAATTGTCGGGCTCGTAGCAGTAGGCATCTTAGGAAAAATGGATCAGGACTCGAGAAGAGGAGCAATTTCCCCAACAGGTACTGCAAGATACACGTTCACCTATCCTTCAGGTATTCAACCTGCTCCTGGATCTCGAGGGAAGATAGATATCACAGCAACTGGTCTTGGCGCATCACTTGTTGATGGATTTCAAATGGCAATTACGTTCACAGGCACAGTACCATCCGATATTGTGTATGATGCGACTTTGCCTTCAGGGTTGGGTGCGCAAACCATTATGTGGGAAAACACAGCCAATGGAAAAACAGCAATTATCGGACTTCTTACAACAAACATAACAACGCCATATACACCTCAAGGTGGAACGGCTCCACTGGGAACCTTTAGCTTTACGACTCCTTCATCAGGAACATTGACCATTAGTGCCTCTTCGGCAATTGGCCTTGTGACCTCAAAAATCACCCAGGCTTCCACCGGAGTAGATTTGCTCGGACCTATGAACCCGACAAGTTTCTCGTTTACACCAGCAACCCCGACTCCAACACCTGCAACACCAAGGCCACCAACCCCTACACCGACACCACGACCTGCTACTCCAACACCAACAATAACACCTAGACCAGCAACTCCTACCCCTGTAATTACACCACGACCACCAACACCGACGCCAACAGCAGTGATTACTCCACGTCCTCCTACCCCAACACCTGTTGGAGGCCTACAGTTCGGAGTAAAAGTTAAGTTTGCTGGAATAAATGGCAATGTTGGACCAATTCAAGCTCTCGTACGCTCAGGTCTTATCGGAGTCACACAACCAATGTATTCTTCAACCCTCACTTTTGTACATGAATCAGGAGGTGTGTACACTTCAAGCACTCCAGCACTTCTCTCATCGTTCAATTCATCGCAAAGGTACTGGCTATCGGTGAAAGGAGCACGGCATGTGCAAAAAATATTCCAGCTTGGCCCAGTAACAAACGTTGGCGGGACAAATTATGTGAGTTACACAGATTTAGCATCACTTCTTCAACCAGGTGATCTACCCACACAAGATGGGATTGTAAACACAAGTGACTTAAACAAGGTATTAGCATTGTTCTCAAAGCCAACGCCAACTGCGACTGACTTAAATACAGCAGACGTGAATGGCGATGGTGTCATTAATGCTGTTGATATGGGACTTATCCTGTCAACGCTATCAACCAAGTCTGATGAAACTGTTCTATGAGAAAAATATTTGCCCTCTTTATCATCTCTTTTGCATGTTTAATTTTGGGTAGCACCACTGTTTCAGCTCAAGCATCTCCAACGAGGTACTATTGGACCTTTGAGGGCGCGCAAAGCATCACGGTTGGCTCTCAAACAAAAGTGCGCCTCATGATCGATTCAGGAACAAAGCAACTCGCAGGAGCTGATCTTCTTTTAAACTACGACGCCACAAAAATTGGACTGACAGCAGAAGTAGCACAACCGAAACTCTTTGACACCGTCACGATTGCACAAGTCGATAGCGACACGATTCGTATATCAGGGGCAAATAACAACATCGGAAACTTTTTCACAGGGAACTCCGCGTTTGTTATTTTTACGGTTCAGGGAAAAGTAGCTGGAACAAGTACAACGACACCCACTTGTACAGCCGGAGGGACAAATGATTCAAACCTCGTGGAGAGATTAACTGGTGTTGACCTACTTTCTTGTCCAATTCCTGGATTTTCTCTTACAGTTACAAATCCGACACCCACACCAACTCCTGTGATTACGCCAAGACCTGCAACACCTACGCCGACAGTTACGCCAAGACCTCCTACTCCTACAGCGAGTCCAAGTATCTTTCCTGTTTGTTTAAATATCACTCGTGATGTAGCAGCTCCAACAATCGGATCACAAGTTCGTTTTACCTGTGGATCAGTTGCCAACGCCACGTCATACGGATTTCGATACAAAATACTTGAGACAGGAGAAACAGGGACTATTACTACCGCATCATCTACTTCAAACATCACTGTTCCTTTTACAATCGCCAAAAATGGAACCTTTGATGTGGAATGCAGAGTGTGTGCGCTCGTAAATGGAACAACAGCATGTTCGCCGTATACAGCATGGTAAGTCTATGAAAAATTCGAAAAAGAACACACTATCGTTACTAATTCTTGCCTTTATAGTAGGTACGGGAGCTCTAGCTCTCGTCATCTCAAATCGAGCACAAAAAACAGATACAACCCCACAACAATCGGGAGCGGCTTCATGCGCGATGAGATTTAGTGTCGGTGGCCCGACAGCAACACCGTCGACACCTTATCCTACTCCGTCTGCAACTCCTAATGGCACACCAAGACCTCAAACATCTATTAAAGTTTCGTTTGATAGTATTACCGGAACTCCATCTGAAATCGGAGCAAGAATTCGATGGGGGTTGATGGGTGATACAAATGAGATTGGTGGGTTTATTCCCTTTAAGAGATCTGGAAGTGAGTATATAGCCATTTCAGAAGACAACTTTCCTTCAACGCCGTTTTGGATTGCAATTAAAGGTGAAAAACATCAACAACGACTCTTTAATAATGTATCGATTCCGAGTAACAGAATTTTGGACCTCAAAGGAAAAATTTTATCGCCAGGTGACGTTACCCCACAAGATGGAACTGTCGATGTAAACGACATTAATGTTGTCGTTTCCTTAATTGCCAAACCAACAAAAACTTCTAATGATATTTTTCAAGGTGATATGAACTACGATACGGTTGTGAATGCAGCCGACGTTAGTGCTATACTGAAGACACTCTCTTCCAAGTCAGACGAAACCATACAATGAAATTAAAATCTATCTGCATTACTCTCTTTGTTTGTAGCTTGTCCATTTTCTTTGGGGGAAGTGTTTTTGCGCAAGCGAAAAATGGATTTTATTTTCAGTCAAATTCTGTAAGTATCCAGCCGGATAAAGAAACCACAGTTGTACTTTCTCTTTCTACCAATGGAAAAGAGACCACAGGTGCAGATGCACAACTCAAATACGATCCCAACTCAGTAGAAGTACTTTCAGTCACGTTCTCTCCTCCACTTTCCTATCCTCACAATTTCTTCACAAACGATCCGGAAAATGGAATCTTAAAACTCACAAGTACGTTCACACAAGTTGGTACGACGTTTCGAGGTGATAGCCCGTATGCACAAATCACCTTAAAGGGTAAAACATCGGGAACAAGCACCCTTTCATTTGTTTGTAGTCCAGACAAAACCAACGATACAAATCTTTTAGAAAAGGATACAGGTAAAGACTTCATAGATTGTTCTACTCTCCAGAATCTTTCAATTTCAGTCGATTCATCTGCCCCTTCAGCACCCACACAGCCAACGTCATCCGTTTCAGGTTGTAGTTCCCTACAGTCATCTCCACAAAAGTTAACTGCGACAGCAAATGGTGATCAAAGTATTCGATTGAGTTGGACAAAAGATCCCAATGCAAGTTCCTATACACTGTCATACGGAACAAAAGCTGGATCGTATCAGTTCGGTGCCGGAAATGTGGGAAATATTGATTCGTTTCTTCTTAAATCATTGGATCCTAATTCGACATATTATGTTGCGCTTGCCGGAATGAATGGGTGCAGTACAAGTCCGTATGTAACTACACAGGCAACGACAGGAGCGGTAGGCACACAAGCTTCAACACAGGCAAATACTCAAGATACTCCTTCTTTTGATAGTCTACTTGTCACCAACACAGGCAGCGAACAAACGATTGACCAGCAGTCATCAACCGAGGTCGCAGAAGTTCCGGTAAGTGAAGGCGCAAATCCAAGGGCAAAAACAGCATGGATTATTCTTGGTTTGAGCGCACTTGGCATTGGAGCGATTGTGCTTTTCACTTTGACCAGCATGAAGAAACGCGCAGTGTAAATCGCGAAATAGCTACTGAATAATTCCACCACCCAGACAAATCCCATTTTTGTAGAACACAGCGCTTTGTCCTTGCGCAATTCCCTGAACAGCTTCATGAAGAATAACGTGTACTTCTCCATTTTCGATTGATAGTGTACATGGGATTAGCTTGCCAGTGTGACGCAGGCGAACAAACATATCATTCCCACTGTTGGTATCAGTAATCCAGTTCACGTCTTGGAGAAAAAACGTGTCCTGATAGGTTTCTGCTCCAAACCCAACGACCAGCTCATTGCGGTCTTTGTCCTTTCGTATGACATAGAACGGTGGAATGGCATGTTTATCAATAGATTCATCTTTTGGAATAGTGAACGCACTATCAAATCCATGACGCTGTCCAATCGTATAAAACCACAATCCCTTATGAGATCCAATCACACGTCCTTTTGTATCAACAACGTTTCCAGGGTTTTCACCCAATCGTTCTTTAATAAAGTTGTGCACATTAATTTCACCAATGAAACAAATTCCTTGACTATCAGGCTTCTGTGCGACAGGAATATCAAAAGTGGTTGCTAGCTTTCGTACTTCTTCTTTTCGTAAGTGGCCGATGGGAAACAGTACATGTGGAAGTTGATCTTGTCGGAGTCTATAGAGAAAATATGTCTGATCTTTATGAGAATCTGCGCTCATTTTTAATGCCCAGTGTTTTTGTAAAGCGTGTACATCACTAGCTTCGCAATCTACTCCCTGAATTTGGGCGTAGTGTCCAGTAGCTACTGCATCAAATCCCTCTTTCATCGCCCAGTCATAAAATAGACCAAACTTTATCTCTTTATTGCACATAACATCAGGATTGGGTGTACGTCCGGCTGCATATTCTTTGAAAAAATACTCGACAACTTTTTCACGGTAGGCTTGTTTGAAATCAAGAACAGTAAACGTCACTCCTGATTTAAGCGCAACACCAAGAGCATCTTTTCGATCTTCCTCTGCACGACAGCCTGGCGCTCTCCAACACTCCAGAAAAACTGCATGAACATCGTGCCCCTGTTTTTGTAGTAATTGTAACGATACTGCTGAGTCAACTCCTCCAGACAGACCAAGTGCGACTTTCATACGAGTATTGTATCAAGAAGATATTTGTATGCTTGACGAGTACAAAAAAAATAGATTACACTGTATTTCTAACTAGAAAACAGTTTGTATGCACCATAGACATTCGTTAAAGCGAACTTCTTCATTCTTGCTCGTCATTATCTTAGCGATAGGTCTTGTGCTTGCCCTACTTGCGGTACGCATTTCACAAGAAATCAGACAGAGAGCCAGCACCTCTACAGGAACTGCTAAGTACACGTTGGTTTCAAATCAGAATGGATCAGCGTTAGAACCAGGAAGCAAAGCGAGTATTAGCGTCACGGCTATTGATTTAGGGGCATCTCCTATAAGCGGATTTCAGTTTGTTGCTTCTTTTAATTCAACTACTATACCTACTGATCTTACCTTTGAGCCTGCATTTATCATGGGACTAAAAACCTATTCAAATGCTTGGTTCGATACACCAAATGGAAAAGTTTTGAGATTTCTAGCTGTTGTTGACAACCCAAGTAATCCAATGGTATTTAGTAGCGCAGTCATCGGAAAAATAACATTTACCGTACCAGCAAATGGCTCTGTTGTGATTGATCCCTCTGCTTCCACTGAAGGAATTACATCAAAAATCACCGCCGGAGCAGATGTAGACATTCTTGCTATTCCAAGTCCAGTTACATTTACATTCGGTTCCTCTCCCACCTCAATCCCAACACCCCTTCCCACCACTACAGTTACACCATCCCCGTCACCGTTGCCAACCCCAATTATTAGTTCACTTCCCACTCCCACTCCAACCCCAAGCTCAAATTCACACATGATTCAGTATATTCAATTCCTGGGTGTAAATACGGACAAAGGGCCAATTAAAGCAAACGTCAAAATTGGTTTAATGGGAACATCCACTCCATTCTTTGATAGAAATGTGGCTTTAACGTATATGGGATATGTTCCAAATTCAAACATACCTGCTTCATATATGATTGAATTTGAAAATCAACCTGAAATTGTCCCACAATCTATGTATTGGATTTCTATTAAGGGAGAAAAGCATGCGCAACGAGTCTATCTTAATAATCAACCAACGGCAGGAGCAAGCCTATCATTTGGCCTAGATCCAAGCAAAGTAAATGAACCAGGTGACCTTCCCTCCCAGGATGGGATCATTAATGACAATGATATAGGTAAGGTAATTGCAATCCTTGCAAAACCAACAAAAGTTCTTGAAGACCTAACTATGGCTGATGTGAATTATGACGGTGCAGTAAACTCTGCAGACCTCTCACTCATCCTTTCGGTACTCTCTAGTAAATCAGATGAAAATCTATGAAATTTGTCGCTAATCTAGTTCTCGCTATCGCAACTGTTTTCTCCTTTGTTTTGATGCCTGTACATCTGGTGTCTGCACAAGGATCCGCTACTCTTGGTTGGTCATCGTCTTCTTTATCAGTAAATGTGAATGGCACGTCTACAGTAGTACTGTCTGTCAATACAGCAGGTGCTGAGACAACAGGTACTGACGTACTACTGAATTACAATCCCGCAACTATTGAGATCGTTTCCGTAAACTTTAATAGTCTCTATGCAAATCAATTCTCAAACAATGACACGGCCAATGGCGTGCTTACCTTAAACGCTACATATAGTGACATCATCAGTTTTTATAAAGGAACTGGAAACTTAGCAACTCTGACGATAAGAGGAAAACAAGCAGGATCAACTCAGTTATCGTTTCAATGTACCAACGGCCAAACAAACGATACGAACATTTTACAAAGACTCACAGCCACTGATCTCGTCAATTGTGGATCGCTTGCAAGTCTCCCAATAACCGTAAGCCAACAATCACAAGAAACGCCGACGCCAACAGCAAACCCAACTGAGAACCCAACGACGAATCCAACTTCAACACCTACGACAACGAATAATGATGGTACAGCTTGTTCTACTTTGAACTCTGCTCCGACAGGTTTGTCAGCACGCGCTCAGTCCTCAACCTCAATTCTTCTTACGTGGACAAAAGAAGCCAATGCGAGCACGTATGCACTACAGTATGGAACAGCTCCAAACTCTTACCGGTATGGCGCCTCCAGTATGGGCAATGTCGATCGTTTCTTAGTGACGTATTTGTCCCCAAACACGACATATTACTTTGCAGTCGCAGGAAAAAACAATTGTAGTACAAGCTCGTACATAACAGCATCAGCACGTACACTTGGATCTGGCACAGGAACTACGACCCAAGCGACAGCAAGACCTGTTACGTCTACCAACACCTTCCCAACAGCAGCTCCAACACCATTTCCAACGCCTGTCGTTCCATCATTTGATACGTTGGTAACACAAAATGACACACAGCCAACAATCTCTGACGAGGTTGTCGATCCATTTGCTACCCCAGCACCTGTTGAAGATTTCCTCCCACCAAAAGCAACCTCAACCCTACCGGTATCCTTGCCAGTCCTTGTTGCTGGTATTTCACTTGCTCTCATTCTTTTTGTTGCCCTTATTGTTCTTTTAATGAAGAGAATGAGCCACGAAGAACAAGTTCCTCCAACTTCTACTCCAGGTGGTGGAATGCAAGAAGTATAAATTCATCCAGCATTTGTACGCACTCATCTCAGGTTTTTATCATTGTTTTGCGCTCTTCAGTGGGTAAAGGACGAAAGTGTAGAATATAGATATATGTTCACAGTCAAACCAATCTACTTCACCCGCTCATCTCCTGATGGAACAATTAATGGAAAAAAAGTAGAGACTCCAATGCAACTCATCCTGCATGAAGCAGATATCTTAGGTGTACATTGGAAATTGGTAAATGATAGCGATGTCGTTTGCTTTACCTATAAAGAGAAAACCCTCTTTATTCGCAACCACACACCTTGTACCACTCACTCTCCTGGCTCAAAAATTTGTGCAAACAAAGCATCCACCAAAGCTTTCTTAAAAAGGGCAGGAATCCAAGTTTCAAACGGTTTTACTATTAATCGCCAAGATGATGACATATATCTAGAAAAAGTATGGAATGCACTTACAAAACCAGTGGTAGTAAAACCAACACATGGCACTCATGGAGATTCTGTTTTCATGGGAATTAATTCCTTGGAAGATTTTCTTTCTCATATTCACACTTATTTTTCCCATTCAAAATTGGAGGGCGGTTTACTTGCGGAAGAGACTTTTTATGGAAAAGAGTACCGCATTCAGATGACAAGAGAAAAGCTACTTGCCGTCATCGAACGGGTGCCTGCCTTTGTAACCGGAGATGGTACACATACAATTGAAGAACTCATAGAAAAAAAGAATCAGTCACCGATGAGAAATATTGCTGAGGATGTTTATCCTCAGATCAAAATAGATGAAGAGGTTACTAAAAACCTCCAAGATCAGGGCAAAGAAGCAACCTCTGTTCTAGATGTTCATGAACATATCTATCTTCGCAAAATATCAAATGTGATGGCAGGTGGCGAAACAATTGATCGAACGGACGAAATTCATCCTTCTGTGAAGAAGATCGCACTACGCGCAATCCAATCAATACCAGGGTTGAGTTGGGGTGGAATCGACTTTATGACTACTGATCTGTACAAAGAGCAAAATGATAATACATATCAAATTATTGAAGTAAACGCTGCTCCTGAATTTGATATGCATGATCTTCCAATGCAAGGAAAATCGCGCAACGTTGCAAGAGAATTTCTCTACCTCATTTTTCCTGAGTTGGAAAAAGCGCCTTAGATAGATCACTTCGATCCGAAGTTTATTTCCAGTAGTTCCTGCAAGGCTTTCTTGTATTCATCTTTTTTTCCAATCAAGAAAGGTGGGAGAATGTAATCATGTGTCTTTAAAAGTGGCTCTAATCGTTCTAAATCCTCAATTGCTACTTTTCCTACATATAAACGATCTGCATCGAAATCATTATCTTTTAACCACTTTGAGACTTTCATAACGCCTCGTAAGTATACCTGGTCTTTCGTATATCCTCCTGGCTTTGAAGTATCTGTCAAACCACGCTTAGCACGCAACGTCATATTGAATCTTCTTTCACGGTCATCAATATATTCGGTCATTGCTTTGTACGTCTTGGCAAAAGAAAGTTTTCCGGCATAGGCACAAGCCAAGTATCGTACCGCTGTGTTCCATAAATATGGATGTTTTCTATTGTAATGACCATTTAAAACAGCAAGTCCTTCTTCTGTCTCAATATGATTTTTTAATTCAAATTTTTCTCTCTTTTCGTGCCAAAACTTATTTTCATCATTTAGTCTCCTATAGATATGTGTCCCAATTTCATGATGAAGCATGCCAATAATTTCGGTATCTCTATATGCAATCGGAAGACGAATATTCATTTTGTATCCGTCAATAGACGTACGTGGAATAAAATTTTGCGAGTAATGCAATGAGACTATATTTTCGAGTGAACACTCTTTCAAATATGCATTGATAATTTGTGACGATTCTTCTTTACTTAAAACCTTCCCTTCAACTTCGTCCAAATATTTTGACTGTGTTCCCCATTTTTTAATCACAGTGTCACAAATTATTTTTGCCTTATCTGAAAGTTCACCTCCAAAAGTACCGTGCCTGTATAGTACGGAGTCGGGAATATCTTGTTCATAGATGAACTGAGGATTATAATTTGGATCAAAGAAGAACTTCTTTTTTTCTTCAGTAAGATTTAGTGGAACGAAATTGTGCGAAGCCATAATTGATTATTCTCCAACTAAAAACCCTCCGAGATCATTTCTCCCAATTTCTATATCATGTTTTGTTGCAGATAATTTTTTGGATACAGCCATTTGGGTTGTGACTACTCTGTGTTTGAGCTTAAACTTCACTTCAACGACAGGTAGCTTTCCTTCCCCTTCAATTTCTTGATTCCAAAGCAAGTCACTGGGAGCGGAGAGACCAAGCTCTTTTGCTTTCTGTATCCCAATCGCACTACGGAATCTACCAGTATTGAGCAGAGCCTCTACTTCATGAGTTTTCTCATCATCATCATAGATGAGCACTTGCTCATGAGGAGAAACAATCGTTCGATCTCCTTCAAGCTCTTGGACAGAAATTGTTTCAGTGAATAATGACTGAGCAATTTTGACAGCATGAGAAACGCTTCTCGCTTCAATTTCTTCCACACGTTGAAGCCGTCTTTTTAAACCCGCTCTGTTTGCAAGCTGAATTGCAAGCCCTGGAGCTCTATTTAGTTCTGCTACCATCGGCCCTTTTTCTGGATGCAAAAAGATGTCTGCTCCCATGTATGCAAATCCAGTAGCATTTGCTGCACGAACGGCTGTCTTTAAGACATCTGTCCAGTACGGGATAATAATTCCCGATGTTTTGATGTCAGAATCAGGAAATAGAGAGAAGGTTTGATTTCCACCAGAAACACCAAATGTTGTTTCTCCTGTCCCCATATCTATCCCTAGAGCGAATGCACCCTGGTGCAGATTTGCACGACCGCCAGATTTGAACGTTGGAATTCGAATCATAGCCATCACAGGAATTTTGTTGAACACAATCACTCGAACATCAGGTGTTCCAACTTCCACATATTTTTCAATATCTGGATGTACGGGGACACGCTCTTCAATTATTACAACTGGCTGGCTCCCCCAGGTACTGTACTCTCCTTCCAAAATATTGTGAGAATGAAGCTCAAGATCAGAGGTTTGATACTCTGTATCCTCAAGATCAAACCAGACAGGTTCATTTTTTTTCTTTCTCTTAATAACCACAACACCTTTTCCTGCACTTCCATTCGCTGGTTTGATTACAAAAGTTCCCCCAATTTGTGTCCAGTCAAAATTATGAATTTCTTCAATCGAAGACAACCGAGCAAAAAGTTTTGCCACTGTTATTCCGTGTTTTTCAAGAAAAATTTTTGCCTTCAGTTTAGAAACGCCGAAACGCGTCGCCTCTTTTGAATTCAAAGGTTCATAGAGAGAGTTTCTGGCATTCAAGCCCAAGATGTGGGATGGTTTAACCATTGTACTTACTCCTCGGTTTCCATAAGAGAGTGGAAGCGAAACCATTCAGTGAGACGTAGTCCTAAGTATTTTCCGATAGCAATGTTTAATACCGCGATGCAGATTAGAAGAATCTCCGGGTACAAAAGCACCAAGGACTGTACCAACTCAGATCCTAAAATAAGGGCACATAACAACCCTAAGATAAATGTTTCAAAAACTTTCTGAATTGCAATTGCTGGAGATGAAGACGATTGAACCTCTAAAAAATTTTCGGATAATAGCATCAAGATCAAGAGTGCGAACACATTGAGAACCGTTAATGAAAGTACGGTAATGTATGTGGAAAGAAGCAAAAACCCAAACACACCGATCGATACAAACCACAAGATCATCGCAGTTCGGGGCAAGTACGGAAGTTTTATATTTCCAACTAACATTTTGCCAACAGTTGAAAACAGAAGAATCGCAAGAAAAAGTACTGTTCCTGGAATAATTCCAATAGAAATGAGTACAACCGCTACAGCTGCCGGTGCATACATAGAAAGGCCTGACAAACCGACAATGTGTCGACTAAAGGCCACGAGTGAAGCGATGAGCGGAAATAGGAGTATAAATGCAATCGTCGTAACAGGAATCTCACGCGTAACAGCGAGCCGAATTGCATGACGAATGATGTTCCAAGGAGCTATACCTTGTAGCTGTTGCCCTGCCAGAAGCAATTCTAAACGATTTGCCGTTTCCCCTGTGCTGTCAGTAATATCACTTGAACGAATTGATTGTGAGCGAGTGAGTGGAAAATCGAGAATTGGATCAGAGGATGTTGTTGCGCTTTGTGTTGCCGTTGTAGCAGATTCTGTACTCTCAGTTTCAGCACTTATCGTAGGTACATCCTGAGCAGCTACAATGGAACTTAGGGAGAAGAAAAAGACAAAAAAACACGTGATAATATTTCGAAATAGTTTCATAACAATATTATACAGCCAAAACCTCCGAGAATAAAACAAGCCCAGTACAATTTGTATACTGGGCTTGTCTACTAGATTCAAACTAACCTTATTCTGCCAATGCGGCATCGATTACTCTTTGGAATTCAGCATATGGCTGAGCTCCAACAAGCACTTTTCCATTCACAATGAATGTTGGAGTACCACTTGCACCAACTGTACTCGCGAGTGTTGCATCTGCATCAACTGCATCCTTGTATTTTCCGTCAGCCAAACACTTCATTGCTGTTGCGGAGTTTATACCAATTTCTTTTGCATAGCTCTCAAATTTTGCTTTTGGATCAGCTTCATTTGCCCAGTCATCCTGTTTGCTAAATAATACGCCATGCATCTCGAAATACTTTTTTTGATCACCAGCGCATCGTGCAATTTGTGCTGCTGGCAGAGCATTTGGGTGAAATGGAAGTGGGAGATCACGGGTAATATATCGAATTTTATTTGTATCGACATAGTTCTTTACGATTTGTGAGTATGTGTCTGTATAGTATCTTCCACAGAATGGACACTGATAGTCAGTAAACTCCACCATCGTCACTTTTGCATTTGCACTTCCTTTTTCTGCTGCTCCACCCTTTATTACTGTTTGCCACTGATCATCAGTCAACTGAGTAATTTCTTCTGGTGCTGCTACTGGAGCTTGTGCTGTATCTGCTGAACCAACACCACTACCAAGTGACAACCCTCCACCTTTCCACATCATGACAGCAACACCAGCAAGAACTGCTAATGATACTGCAGTTATAATCTGGGTCACCACTTCTATTACGTCTGACCACTCTTCTATCATTCGTTTCGTCATACACACTCCTTTAATAAAAAATACCATTAAGAACCATACCCTATCAAAGCCAGATGTGATCGTCAAGACTCCAACCACCATCCAACATCAAGCGCGGCCATACATCCCATTCCACTTGCTGTTATTGCTTGTTTATATCGAAAATCGACACAGTCACCTGCAGCAAAAACACCTTCAACCGATGTCATAGTTGGATACTCTACAACCCCATGATCCCCTATATGCGTCTGAGCTAAAGATAAGCCTGCTTTTGCAAATGATTGTCTTGTTACGATAAATTGTTTCTCATCCAGCTGAAGTGAAGCTGAAAACAGTTCAGTTGCTGGTTTGTGTCCAATTGCAACAAATACTCCATCGGCAGGAAGCTCGCTTATCTTTCCAGATGGGATGTCCTCCAAACTAATACCTGTTACTTTTTGATCACCAGAAATTTTTTTGATTTGACTATTCCACAGTATTTTTACTTTTGGGTTCGATAGCACCCGATCCTGCATGATTTTACTCGCACGAAAACTATCTCTGCGATGAATGATGGTTATTTCCTTTGCAAACTTGGTCAGAGCTAAAGTATCCTCCATCGCAGCATCACCACCACCAACGACGTATGTTACTTTTCCACGGAAAAATGCCGCATCACATACGGCACAGCTACTTACGCCACGACCAATAAGCTCTGCTTCCCCAGGCGTATTGAGCCAAACCGATTCAGCACCTGTCGCAATAATAACTGCTTTTGTGTGATGCTCTTCATCACCACTCCATACTTTCAATGGTGTAGATGAGAAATCAACTTTTGTGATGTTTTTATCAAAAATAGTTGTTCCAAATTTTTCTGCTTGAGTTCTCATATTCGTCATCAGAAGAGGACCATCTACTCCCTCTGGAAAGCCAGGGAAGTTTTCAATCACCGAAGTAAGCATGAGTTGTCCGCCATTTTTTTCCCCTGCAAAAACAACTGGAGCTAGATCGGCGCGGGCAAGATACATCGCTGCAGTCCATCCGGCTGGGCCTGAACCGATAATAATGACGTTATGAATTGTGGACATACATCTCCTCATTTTTCGTAAATAACTCATCAATTTTTCCTTTTGAAACAAAATCCACAATCCGAGGCAGAAGTTTTAATACATTTGGGGGCATTGGGATTGATTGATTCTTTGCCCCTTTCAACAATTCATCCAGATCAAAAAATCGAACTTCCTCAGCTTCGATTCTGTTAAACTTTGGAAAAGGTCCATTGTGAACTGCAATGTACATTTGCCAGAATTCTGTTTCTGCATCACTTTTTTGTAAAATTTTTTCCCAAAGCTGGATATCTAAATCTACCCCCAACTCTTCCTGAATTTCTCTCTGGACTGCATTCTCATACGTGTCACTACTATCCACATGTCCTCCCACAGAGAACACCCAGAATCCTGGATACATGTCTTTTGTCATGCTCCTCTTTTGCATCAGAAGTTGCTTTTGTGTATTAAATACAATTACTCCTGTAGCTCGATGAATAAGTGACCTATCAGAATGAACTTGTTGACGGGTTGCAGTTCCGATTACCTCATCCATTTCATTCACGACATCATAGAGCTCCTGCTGATTGTCAGTGGTGTTCGGGTTGTACATAAGCTTGCAAGCTACTATCGGTAACCTGATGAACTATTTACCTATGGTTGATTGGATAAGATCTCTGTATTTTTGTTCTCCTGAAAAGCCTATTTGACGTGCCCCTTCTATTTCCTTTCCTTCCTTAAACGGCACGATTGTTGGAATACTCATCACTCCAAACTCACCTGCTTTATCTGACTGATCGACATCAACCTTAACGATTTTCACTTTATCTTTGAACTCCTCAGATAGTTTCTCAAGTATCGGTGCTGACAGTTTGCAAGGTCCACACCACTCTGCGTAAAAATCTACTATTACTGGAAGTTTTGATTGTAAAACTTCTGCGTCAAACTGATCATCTGTTACATGTGCTACTGGCATAAGGTGTCCTTTCAAGACGCTGTACTATAATAAACAAATGAATAAAATGGCTCATCAGTGTATCACTCACAAACTTACTTTGTCACCAATACGAATACCTTTTTTTTCTATGTCTCCACTAGGCAACTCTAGAACATGAGTCACTGGAGCTTTTGGGCTATAGATTTTCAGTTGTGCATCTGGAACCTTGGGCTCTGCCAAAACATTCGCCGACAGATCTACTACTGTATTTGAATCAATCCAGACGAAGTCGAGATCAAATCGCATACCTTTCATCCAAAACGTAGGAATACTTCGTGTTGGCATCACAAAAAGCATTCCATCACTGCCAAGTGTATCTCTATATCCCAAGCCTTTTGTTATCTTTTCTGGAGTATCAACGACCTCCACAGAAAGAGATTCGGCTCCAACTTGAATTCGATGCATAGTTCTTTGTGGATCTTGTGATTGCCCTGGAGAGTTTGGACTGATCAGTGAGGGCTCACGTTGAGTGTTATTCAAATAGAACACTGCATACACAAAAATACAAAGAATCCCGATCAAAAGTAGGTGTGTTCTCTTCATAAAAACTTTCGTAGTTCCCATTCTACTCCTCTGTCTGCATGCCTACGTAACCAGAAAAGAAAAAGAGCCATGAGCATGAAGGCGATACTCACCCACTGAGCAACAGAGAAAAAACCAAAGAAGCCTGAAAATCGAGCAGTTTCGACACGTAAAAACTCTAACCAAAAACGAATGACACCGTACAACCCCAGATACACACATGCATACTGTCCTTTTCCGAGTACAAGTTTCTTTTTCCAGCCTAAGAAATTGAGCACCAGGAAAACACACATATTGAGTACAGCCTCATACAAAAAGAGCGGATGATACAGCTTTCCTCCTACAGATATCGCCCAAGGAAGAGTTGTTTCCAACCCGTAGAGTTCTTGGTTGAAAAAATTTCCCAGCCTTCCGACTGCCTGTGCCAATGGGGCACCAAATGAAAACAGGTCAAGAAGCGTAAAAAAAATCATGGTATTTGAGCTTCTCATGAGTATGTTTTGATGCTGCTGTTTTGAAATGTATTTCTTGGAATTTTTTTCTCTATGCACAAATAGAAGTATTCCGACTACCCCACCTATAAGCGCCCCAAAAAGTCCCAAACCACCATTCCAAAGTGAGAATAGTTCCAGAATTGACGTAGTAGCGTACAAATCCCAGTCAGTCACAAGATGATAGATCCTTGCGCCTATCAGGGCAGCTATGACGATCCAAACGAACGCATCATCAAGGACGTCAGATGGAATTCTAAAACGACGAGCCTGATATTTTGCAATAAAAAGACCAGATAGCACTCCAATAGCAATTAAAAAACCGTAGAGATGAAACATGAGAAAAGTATAGAGTATCCACAACAAAATTACACAAAGGCAGAGAGTATTGTGAGAATCACAAAGACCCCAGCGCTTACCCAGACGAAATAATCAAATTCTTTCTCTGATAAGTTTGCATGAAAGACAGAAAACCATCGCGCTTTTAGGTATTCGACAGGCTTTCTTGAAAGCAATAAATCAAGAACGAGTGAGAGGCCAAGTCCTAATACAAATCCTCGACCAAACCAACTAGAGGTTGAACTAATGACAAATATTGCTGCAAGAAGATATCCAAAAAGAAGTGGATATGAACGAAGTGGTGTCACGGGCGCAGTTTCACTGTGAATATTTCCTTGTCTCATTTGCTCTGCGCTTTCCTGTAGTACTTCTTTTGCAAAGTCCGTGTCTGCCTTTGCTGATCCTGAAACGATCTTTGGAAGCAAAACGTCAAGAAGAACTGGAAGCAGGAAACCTATCAAACTCCCAGCAACAGCAACTCCAACATTTACCACACTATGAGATCTGAAAAACCAAAGTAGGGCTAAAATCAGAGTGTATAGAACCCAAGTCAAAAACAATATTGCACTTTTTTGCATACAAATATGGTAACACAAAACAAAACAGCCTTGGTCAACTGTCTCTACACCTTATTTTTTTGCTTGTATTTTTTTTAATTCTCGAACTTTCCACATAAACAGCTTGCCTTTACTGCGAGCATTTGCATCGACAACAAACGTTCGCGCAGACTCGAGAATTTTTCGATCTATTGTCTTTGCCATTCTCATGTACAAAGACTTATGAGACATATCATCAAGCTCCACTGCCAAACGATACCCATAGTCTTGAAATTCTTGGGTAATGTGTCCACCAGCATCCTGCATTGCACGCTTTTTAATAAGATCAGCAATTGCTGAAAACCCTTTTGTGGTCGTGTCGTCACTCATATGCGAGCAGTATACAGCAGTGTAGCAGTGAGCATACCCAGTCCCGCTAGAGCAAAAACGAAGCTCCAGGACGCTCCAAAGAAAAAGAAGAATATACCGATACCAATCCAAAACAGCAGTGAAACTGCAGAGACAAGTACTTCTTTATAGACATGAAAAGCAAACGTATCGAGACGTTTTGATATTTTATAAATAATGGCATCAAAGGACGGACAAAAGAAGCTCTCCGCTAGTTTCCAGGCTATTTCTATTCCAAGAATGCCATAGATAAATACAACATGAATTCTTAAAAACCAGAGAACAGCAAGCAATAAACCTCCAAAGATGAACACGTAATTTTTCTTCGTATGGTCAATGTACCAACCAGAGAAATAAATAATAATCAGAGAAATACACAATGACAGCGACATTAGCATCCCAATACGCTCAATCTTTCCGAAAATAAACAATAGATATATTGGCCACAGGCCAGTAACAGCATCAGAAACATATCTACCTGCTAGTGAAAGAAGAATCCGTGAGTCCGTTTTGTTTTGTAGCCAGGAAAGAAAATGAGATGGTTTTGGTGCTTTAAGCTTTTCACCACTCCTCATTGAAAGTAAAGGGATATTCGACAACAAAAGTAAGATCATCGATCCAATAAACGCAAATTGAAAGCCGAAGCTGATGATAAGTGTTGCAGCAAACGCAGGTAGAAGTGCATGTGAAAGCTTCAAAATAAACATAAATGCCCCGACATCTCTTCCTACCTTTGAAGCGCTCGCTTTATTTGCAAACATCGTGTCATAGGCAGGAGTAAATCCTGCAATTTCAATACCTTGAAAAATTGCCGCAAGAAAAATAAGTACTGGATACTGGATCGACATAGCCAGTAACCCAAACCTGATTGCCATCAAGAAATTTCCAAAGATTGCCGCTTTAGGAAGCCCTACTCGCGCAGCTATGCGAGCCATCGGAAAAACAACGATGAGATCAGTTATGCGAAGCAATATGATGGTTGCAACGACAGCAAAGATTCCTTGCTGAAATGGAGTATGCGCAAAAGACTGAAAAAAAGCATTCGTTACACCTGTGTTGTATACGTACACAAGGGTAAAAATATCAACCAAAGACAAGCCATTTTGCCTCAAAAAAGCCGACCAAAATAAATTTCGCAACGATTTTTGGAAGAAAAATAAAGTATGGATGTGACCTCGGTGGGCAGAAGGCATAAAAATGAAGAGACTGTAGAAACCTATTTCTCTCCATTTTCATTCTCTATGCTTTCAGAGAGAAGTTCAACTACATCATCAACAACTGTTTTTAACAGTGATTGCTCATCCGGTACAAAACCTGAGAGAACATAATCCTGAGGATCAACCGACCGATCCCCTTGTCGTCCATCCACACCAATACGTATATGCCAGAACTGATCAGTACCTAGTACCTCTTTGATGTGATTTATACCATTGTGAACTTTTGGCCCTGAGCCAAAAACAAGTTTGTACTTTCCAACCGGTATATCTAAATCATCGTACACAACAAAGACAGTATGAAAGTCTTTTTTTGAAAAGCGAGCATAATCATATTTTTTGAGCACTTTTGCTGCTGCGTTTCCTGACAAATTCATAAACGTTTGTGGTTTTACCAGGATAGCAGGCTGCAACAAAAGTGTTTCTGCCTCAAGTGACTTTTCAAATTTGAATGAGCTTTCGGGAGCTTCACGAGAGCGAGTGCGTCAACAACCCTCCATCCTGTATTATGACGAGAGTGTTTGTATTTTTCCCCTGGATTGCCTAAACCGATAATAACCAACATAGAGAGTAATTGTATCAGCCAAACTGTATAATAGACCAAATGAAAAAGTCACCTTTTTTCTCGATTATTATTCCAACACTTAATGAGGAAAAAAATCTCCCTCAGCTACTTGCGGACATAACACAACAAAACTCCAAGGATTTTGAAGTCTTTGTTGTCGATGCCCGTTCGAAAGACAAAACGCAAGATATTGCGAAAAACTACGAAAAAAAATTCTCCAACTTTCATCTCATTGTTAGCCAAAAGCGTGGGGTTTCAAGACAACGAAACCTCGGAGCAAAAAACGCTCAAGGAAAATATGTACTTTTTTTGGATGCCGATGATCGGATTCCACCTTTTTTTCTGGAAAAACTATCAACACATTGCACAGAAAAGGATGTCGATAGCTTTTCTACATATGCCGATGCAGATACCGACCTTGCCAGAGATAAAGTATTTATTAATTTTATGAATACGCTCTTTGAAGCGGCATCGATCGTCAAAAAACCATTAGTAGTTGGAGCATGTATCGGATGTAAAAGGAGTGTCTTTTCTCTGACAAAAGGATTTAATGAACAAATTAACTACATGGAAGACACAGAGTTCATACGACGCGTAGCGGATGCTGGGTACAGTTTTAAATTTTTTCGAGAACCGACATATGTGTATTCCCTTCGAAGGTTTCGCAAGGAAGGAATGATTCGTTTTTACACAAAACTGGCTCCTATCAGCATAAAATCTCTTGTCCAAGGGAAAATCATCGGAGAGGTTCCAGAGTATCCAATGCTTGGAGGCGCCTATTTTGATACGAAAGAAGAACTCAAAGCAAAAAAAATGAATAGAAGCAGACAAAGAATGAAAGAATGGTTGGATTTTATGAAGGAAACAATCTCTTCATAATGGATAGTGTCATGTGATGCTCTGCAACTCTTCCACTGTTGTAATTTGTTCCACCTTTTTATCATCCCGGAATCGAACGAGCCGAGGAAATCGCAACGCAAGACCTGCTGAATGTGTTGGAGATTTTGTTAACTCATCCCCTGCAACCTCAACCACAATCTGTGGCGACACCCATACATCAGGAGTGAGCGATTTTGGCACCTGATAAGATTCAGGTTTTTGGGGAGTTTCAATAGTTTTACATCTCTCTTTTAACTCTCTCCACTGATCATCAACAAGACCTGTACCTACTTTTGAGAGCGTGACAATATTTTCCCCGTTGCCAACACCAATAAGAAAAGCTCCAATCCCGAATTGATTGCGTTTGCCTTTCCCATACCAGTATCCCATCACAACAGAGTCAACTGTATCTGATAGTTTGGCTACACTACCTTCCTCTTCCTTAAACTTTACCCAGCTCCACCCACGTCTGCCCGGTTGATACACACTGTCGTATTGCTTAATGACAGCGCCTTCGAGTCCTAATGAGAGCTGTTTGGCATGAAACTCACGAAGCGTGTCTGCTGACTCTGTAATGATATAGGGGGACTCAATAAACATTTCATTTTTTTCTGACAACAGATCGTGAAGAATTTTCTTTCGCTCAAATAAAGGAAGTCGAAGCAAACTTTTACCATCTTTGTACAGGATATCAAACGTAAAAAAACGAAGTGGAATTTGTGTTGAGAATAGTTCAACGTCATGCTTGCGTTTTCTCTGAATTGTTTCTTGGAAAGGAAGTAGCTTTCCTGTTTTTGGATCAAAACCTATTGCCTCACAATCTAGAATAAGATCATGCTCACCAAGTACTTCTACTGCTTGTACAAGCTCAGGAAACATATGGCTCGATTCCTCAAGTGATCGGGTAAAGGTCCTAACCTTCCACTGTTTCGAATTTTGAATTTTGAATTTTGAATTTTTTATATGGATCTGCACTCGCGTCCCATCATATTTGGGCTCCGCAAACACTTTTTTCATTTTTTCGATCATTTCACTAGAAGTTTTTAGCCGTTGGCAAAGCGCAGGTTGAAGGGGAATACCGAGTTCAATATCAAAACTTGCAAGTCCTGATTGTCCCTGTGACAGGTACACATGTGCTAATTTTGCAATATCGTGCTTCATTTGGTACGTATCTTCGAGTACTTTACGATCTGCCTTGTCGCCAACCTTTGCCCACGATAAGGCATCAAGTATTGTCATATCCGAAAAACCCAGACGAAGTTTCGTTAAAATAATGCGAACAATAAACTTCACAGAAAGCGAATCAAGTTCTTGTAAAAGAGCCACAACTCTTTGTACTTTTCGATCCTGACTACCTTCTCCGCCTTCTCGCGCTATATCTGTAAGCGCTGTGTACACTTCCTGAATTGTTTTACTTGAATTTTGAACATCTATTTTGGAGCTTTGCGCAACGACGAGAGAAAGATCGCCAATTCGTTTGTACTCTGCCAGTAAATTTTCGGCGGATTCTCCATAGGCAATGACAGCGGCACGCTGCATCATTTTCTCGGCAAACTGAAACTCAAGTCCTTCGTAGGGTGGAAGAATACGTCCCAA
>CAZBKJ010000012.1:0-28403 GCA_964492495.1 uncultured Pseudomonadales bacterium | reverse complement strand
GCTGTGTGGCGATGATCAAATGAATTCCAACAGCACGAGCCATCTGTGCGATACGTGTGATCGCTTCTTCAACGGGAGCCGGAGCCAACAACATGATGTCAGCAAGCTCGTCAATCACGATGACGATGTAGTGCATGGATTGAAATCCAGCAAGTTCATTGTACGAGCTAATATTTCGCACACCAACTTCTGCAAACAGTTTGTAGCGACTATGCATTTCGTTGACCGCCCATGCAAGTGTTCCCAGAACTTTACTTGTATCGGTGATGACAGGAGTCAAAAGGTGAGGAATATCATTGTATTGCGTTAACTCAACTCGCTTTGGATCGACCATAATAAACTTCACTTCATCAGGACTGGCGCGAAACAAAATACTACAAATAAACGTATTCATTGCAACAGATTTTCCAGAACCCGTGGCACCGGCAATCAGCGCGTGTGGCATTTTGGCGATATCCACAACGTGTGGTTTCCCAGAGACATCCAAGCCCAGCGCCACAGCCAGTTTTGACTGCACCTTTTTCATTTGATCAGATGCAAGCATCGTGCGAAGAGTAACGTACTCACTACTGACGTTGGGGATCTCCACACCCACCAAGGATTTTCCTGGGATTGGAGCTTCAATACGAATCTGTCCGGTTGGGGCAGCGAGCGCGAGCGCTAAGTCATTTGCCAATGCTGTAATTTTTGAGAGTTTTGTTCCAGAGCCAATAGACAGTCCATACTGCGTCACTGCTGGACCTCGATTCACCTCAACGACACGAGCACTAATTCCAAACGAATCGAGGGTCTTCTCGATAATATCTGCATTTTGGTTGACATCTCCACGATTGGCTTGTCCTCCACCTTTTTGATCAAGCAAGCTAATTGGCGGAAGTGTCCATACAGAGAGTGGTTTATCACCGCCTGCAACCACAACTGGTTTTTTGTCTCCTAATCCACCAAGAACATCGATCTTCTTGGTTGGATCAAGTGCTGGTTTTTTCTCCTCAGGTTTCTCTTTATTTGCCGTGGCCATATCTTTTTCCTTTTGCAGGAGTGAGATTTTATTATCTTCAAAATGAAATCGTCCTTGTGGTTTTTCCTCAACAACTTCTTCTTCTTTCTCCAAGTCTTCTCGCTTTTCTTTTTCTTTGACAGATCCTGGGATGATCTCAAAAACACTCGCGAACAAATGCAGTATCTCTCCTACTCCAGTATCAGTCATTAGCAGGAATCCAGCAATAACAGTTAAAAGCGACACAAATGTCGCGCCTTGCGGGGTAATAACATCGACAAGCCATTCAAAGATAAACACTCCGACGATTCCAGAAGAAAATAAACTAATTCCGCCAATGAAAAAAATCAGCGCTCCCAAAAAGACATGTGCTTGGGCAAACGCCCATTTAATCCTGGTAAGTAGGAGTCCTGCACTAAAAAGCAGGAATGGCATCATGAGTGCCCCCATTCCAAACCACGTTCGAAGTAAAGAGTTGAGCACCGAAAACACATGCCCCTGACCTCGAAAGGAAAGGATACATAAGCCAGACGCTGCAAAAAAGAACAGACTCACAACACTCTGTACAAGTTCTTCCCGAATTGTTAACTTCACTGGTGATTTTCGCCGACGTCTACTCACAACAACAACCTCCAATCGATGGGTATCAAAAATTCATTATATATAACGGAGAACACTTGGTACAGCAGGGAGGGACAAACTTACAGTTCTTCTACTTTTACTTGAGTTTGAAGATCTGGAGCCTGAAGCATCTTGAGATATTTCTCTGTTGTCGTGATGCGCTTGTGTCCGACAAGTTGGCTCACATACACCAAAGGAGTACCCGCAGCGAGCTGTTGGACAACAAATGTGTGACGAAGATCATTCACTTTTGCATCTTTAATTCCGGCCAAACGAAAGTATCGGTCAATTGCAGTTCGAATGTTTCGTACCAAAAAAGGTCGACATGTTTTGGTGACAAACAATGCTTTTTGTCGGGTATGGGGACGGATGAACAAGTATTCTTGCAGTGCCACCACCGCTGCATTATTGAGCGGAATCGTGCGAGCACCATGTGATTCCTGTGGACGAATAGTCACTGTGCGTTTTTCCAAGTTCACGTCATCCATTTCAAGGTTGGCAAGCTCACTAATACGCATACCAGTCTGCAAAAGCACTTCGACAATCGTCGATATTCGCTGATCCGTACGAGACGCGTCGCGAAGAGCTCGATACTCGATCTTTGTTAAGACGCGTGGATCTGATAGTTCATACTTGGGATGAGAGATTGCATTTGCAGGGTTATCGGATATTACGCCCACACCTCGCAGAAACCGAAAAAATGACTTTATTGAGTTGATTTTTCGATAAATCGACTTGTCGGTGTAGTTATCTTTGACCAACGTATCCTTAAACTCCTCAATGTCAGAAATTGTGACTGATTCGGGAGTATTTTTCCCCTCTTTTTTTGCCAAAAAAGACAGGAACTGCTCGAGGTCTTTGCCATAGGCAATGACTGTTGCTCCTGCACGTCCTTTGACTTTGAGATCTTCTATAAATTGTTGGTGATAGGTTTGCAACGAAGCTGTATCATTCATTGTAATTTTTCTACTGAATCGGTACGATATGGGGAGAAATACGTTTGTATTCCTCCAAGAGCTTATAATAACTGTCAGACTGTCTTGAGTCAATGACATCATACGAGATCAGACCATGGAATTTTCACCAACACGACCCCGTCGTACACGAGAAAAAGAACTCATCAATACCAAAAATACGGGAAGTTTCTTCACACAACCTGCTGTTCTTGTCCTGTGGGCAATTCTTTGCTTGATTATCGGGATTTCACTGCTGCATTCTGGCTTCATGTCTCGAGGAATTCTGTCAAAGAAAGCAGAAGCCCAAAAAAAGCTTGAGGAAGAAGAAAAAAAGAGTCTAGAAATGAGTCAGGAACTAGAAAAAGCGACCAGTGACTTTGCCAAAGAAAAGATTATTCGTGAAGAGCTGCGAATGCAAAAGCCAGGTGAAACAATTTTGCAATTACCATCCCCCGGTCCGTAAAAAAATGTGTATTCGTCATCCTGAGCGATTCTGGTAGTCCAGAAAGTCGAATGGATCCCTTTCAAGAGTTCTATCAATAAACGGGAACTGTAGTGAGTGCGCCAGCACTACTGAGAATGTTACTAAGCGGTGTGTCAGGGGAGGGCTTCGATCCCTCGACCGCCACGTTATGAATGTGGTGCTCTACCAGCTGAGCTACCCTGACATGTCAGAATGCGCTTCACTTTTCGTTTGCAAAGCAAACATCCTTGTTTTGCGATTCTTCCCTTCAAATTTGTGTATACAAATTTGGAAATACCTACCCAATTATACTACGAATCCCGCCATATACGGGATTGAACAAAACTCTCATTTGTATGAATAAAACCATCAATCCCTCTGTAAGAGGGATTGGAAAGGAGCAATCGACCGATAAATGTAGTCACGCTTGTGCGAGACGAAATGCGAAGGTCGGATTGCGACGTTGTTGCGGGGCAAGGAGTCGAACCTTGTCTGCGAGATTATGCATTCTGTATTCTCTGGTTTCCCAGAGTGTCGGACTATCTCTTCCACGTACCGTTACTGGTTCATGGCTTGGCGTATAGTCTCTACGGATTTCGATTTGATATTACTCAGATCGATCTTTCCTCGGGATTGCCATCTACCATTGGTAGAGAAGGTTTCCCCGATATAGCCAAGATTCACCCTTATTGCTAAGGAGTGGCCCATTATGTCGAGCCTCACGTGCAGCCGTACACTACCCCGCGCGAGGAAATTATTGTACCACTTCCAGAGTTGGGAAACAATCATCCTGTACATTATTTACCAACAAGAGTGTAGTTTTTCAGTTTTTCCATTTCCTGGGAGAAATCAACCTCCCGGATTTTCTGTAGATCCACATCTACTGTTTTTTCGATGAATATTGCATCACTTCGACGCATGATAATTCCCTCTTCATTGCCTGTGAGTCCATATCGCACTACCAGATCTTGAATTCGTTCTTGAAAACCGACAATCCCGGCTGGAGATACACACATATCTGCATAGTCAGCAATCAAGGCATCATTGCTTTTTGGGACATCTGGATCGGCTACCATACCCACATTATCGACAATATAGGCGATATGTTCGTACACACCTAGTTCTTTCATGATGGTATTTGTTGCTGTATGGACATCCGATCCATACTTTTGTACGTATTCTTCCTGTACTTTCTCCCATTGCTTTGCATCTTTTTCCAGTTCCCCCAAGAAAGGACGTTTGAACTTAATAATATTGCCCATGTCATGAAGCAATAGAGCCAGAGTAATAGTCTCTGTATTGATTGCCTCACCCTGCCAGTGTTCACAGATATATCTCCCCACTGCTGTAACTTCCAGCTGGTGACGCTGAAGATTTGGAGGGATTTGGTATTTTGTGTAGATATCAAGAATTGTCATTCCTTTGTCATCCTGAGCTGTCCAGAGTATTCACGTGACAGCCGAAGGATCCCTTTCTGTCTGCCCTACTGTACTCTCTCCAATTGAAAATCATTGCCTAAATCTCTCCATCCTGGATTTGTAGATTTTATCAATGAAATTTTCTTTTCTCTTTTCCAGCCTTTGAGTTGTTTTTCACGGATAATCGCACTCTCAATGGAATTTGATTCCTCAAAATACAACAATTTTGTACAGTCATACTTTTCTGTAAACCCTTTTATCAAGTGATTTTTATGCTCAAACATTCGTCGGGCTACATTATTTGTCACCCCAATATACAATGTCCCGCTGTCACTTCCCAAAATGTACACATAATATGACTTGGAGTACATAGAAATTATTGTAATACATAAATCTGTCATTCTGAGCAACCTGGTAATCCAGGTGGTCGAAGAATCTCTTTCGTGTCTGTAGTCCTGATCCTGAATCATTTTTCTTTGTCATCCTGAGCGCTCCTGGTAACCCAGGAAGTCGAATGGATCCCTCTCTTGTTTGTTGTCATACTAGAAAGGGATTCTTCATTTTCAGGTACTTCATACCTGACACATTCAGAATGACAATTCTTTTCCTTCAATCTCAATTGTTCGTTGGGACTCAAGGAAAAGGACCGGGTGCTGTATTGCTACAAGCACACCGGTCCTTCTTTTTCTATTGCTCCTTTTTGTTTTGGTAGGGCATTTCAGCCCTACCTATTTTGCGAGAGAATCTTAGCTCAGAGGAAAAATCATTGAATCCTTCCTTATTTCCTCTGGAATTGCAAATGCCTCCTGATGGGCAGGGCGAGCCTTTTCCATCAGTTCAACGAACCTCCTATAGGACATCGTTTTCATTTGGAGGAAAAGATACCAGTTCTCATAGGTGTTTCCCCCATAGAAATGCCCCTGCCAAACGTTCTCTTCAATTTCCTGAAGGTTTGAGCAGTTTACATCAGAGCCACTTCCTCCGACTGGGACAGGAACCCTGATTACGTAATGTTGGGCCATGTATACCCAAATCTCGGCAGTATCACCTTCAAGTGGCTGATATTCGAATTGGGACATTGTTAGTCCTCGACAACCCGTAATTCGGCTTGTCCATGTAGTTAGACCAGTTTCCTGGCCGTTGACTACGAGACGCATTGTGCTCACGGCTTGCCCATTGGGATAAAGAACAATACCAGGGTCCTTTGATAAACCTGCTGTCCCTATCCACAAGCGAATTTGGGCGCGAACTGGATCCGTGGGTCCGCCTGTTCCAGACCCACTTCCGCCATTTCCAACATCAAGGCCAATTGGCGCGCAGGTGTACCAGTTGATGTCCTGATGCTCATTCTTGTGAACGTCTAGATGAAACGCCCACATTTTATCTGGGTTTCGGGTCCAGAACTCGTAGTCGCGCGATTCAGGAAAATCTGTGACACCAATTGGTCCAAGAATAAACATTCTGCTACCATCGGCATCATATTTGGTTTCGATTATATCTACACCAAAAAATTCGAATTTCCCAAATGGCAAGGTGTACCAAGGATGGGTTTGATCTGCCCCATTCCACCGATATATACACTCCAAAGCATAAGACTCTTTTGGAGGTGGGTTACTTGGCGTATCCGTTGGTGTGCAAGCTGCTGATTCCGATAAGCGTTGTACAGTTTGCTGTGCTGACCTGCTTCCTTGAGTTGCGGTTACAGTTACAACTTTTATCCCGAGAATATTCTCCCAGGAAAACGTTGCTTTTGCTCCCTCAACAATAAGGAAATGTTTAAGCTCATCAGGCAAATCGCTTGTATAAACAATGTCCCCTACCTGATCTGACGATGCCTCGAACGTTGCCACCTTGCAACCATTGTCTTTCACCAATTGCAAATACGTGGCCGTCGGCGTGAAGGACGGTGACGGCATTATTGTCGGTATCTCATTCGTCGGAGACGGTGAAGGAATCAACGTTTCTACCGTCGGTGGCAATGTCGGTGAAGGCGTTGCTGACGGTTCTAATGTTTTTGTCGGCAGATTCGTTACCGTAAATGTTGGCGATGGTGACGGGGTAAACGTCACAGTCACCGTGTTCGTTGCGGACGGCGTGAACGTGAAAGTTGGTGTCGATGTCAATGTGCTTGTTGCTGTAACTACAGGTGGATATACACCGTGTGAGTTACAATCAATCTGCCCATCCACAAACCAACTAAACCCTAAATTTCCAGGAGTTTCAACTTGCCCTACATATTTACTTTCCCCTGTTTTTACAGGCGGAGCATATAGAACGTTTGTTTTTTGTGTATCGATATAAATATCGATACTCTGACCTGGCTCATCACGATCTGAATCGTTTATCACTTCAACCCGCCCCTCTCGGGACATTGTGAAATGATAACTTTGTGTACCGTCACAAACCCAGGTTGGGTTATGTAGAATGTCCTGTGCCTGCGCCACGGTTGTGGCCAGACCCATGATCACGATTGCGATCAAAAGAACGTACTGAAACAATTTCCTAAACATTTTGAACCGAATCTCCTCTTAATCTGAATAGATAGAAGTCACAACAGTTACCACTATAGGCGCATCGCCCTACCGGTAGGTTTTTGGCCTTAGGAACCAGCGCCTACAATATAGTTTCTGTGTGACAAAGGAGGCTCGAACATACTATTTTGCATGCTCAAAACCCCTGTGCCACACAGAGCACATTGAAGCGCTATCCTAATCGATATAGCTTTCTTTTTTCTCTCGCAATGTAAAAGAGCAATCGAAGCTTTCTTTCAAAAGAAAAAGTCATCCAGTAATTGGATTGTCTTCCTTTCAATTGGTTGCTTCATCCCATCTCTTAGCATCGTCGTACCAAATGCAAGACAATAGAAAAGAGTGGTCCGGAGTATTTCCGGAGAGAAATGTCAGCGTAGACATCTCACTTCGAAAATAAATTTGTGGTGAGCCAGACCGGATAATAATATGTTGGCTCAATGCTAGGGTTCAGTTTTCACTGTCCGCATGAGCCGTATAGAATAGAACCGCTCATGCCCGGGCAGGAGAGAGCTGGTAGTTGTACCTCGTATAAATAGAGGTATGTTTAAGAGGAAAAGTATAGCTTATATCCATCAAAAAGTCAATGTTATAGGGTGCTTTACCGATAGAGGAAAAGACGGGAAAATAGGGCTTTTCTCCACTTTGAAAATCTATGCCTGGAGCAATCAATACTGCCAAAAGAAAATGAGGTGTTTTTGCCTGGATCCCCGCTTTCGCGAGGATGACACAAATGAGGGTATTACTACCAAAATGCCCCCGAGTTTCCTCGAGGGCATTGTTATTTCACGATCATTGGATCCCTGATACTCGATCTTGCAGATCGGGTTCTGGGATGACATAGCCTGCGGCTGATGTCACATTCCCATACCCATATCACCCATTCCTCCACCTGCTGGCATACTTGGCTTTGGCTCCTTAATGTCTGTAATCAGGCATTTTGTGGTCAAAATCATGGTTGCCACACTCGAGGCGTTCTTGAGGGCGTGTTTTGCCACCTTTGCTGGATCGATGACACCTTCTTTGATCATATTTCCAAACTTCAGGGTGAGGGCATTAAATCCCCAGTCTTTATCGTTTTTCTCGAGTATCTGGTATGCAACTGCGCCACCATCTGCACCTGAGTTCTCAGCCAGAGTTTTGATTGGCATGATCAAGGCTTCTTTGACGATCTTGATTCCAGCCAGCTCATCTGGGTCTTCTGCGGTCATCTTATCAAGCACTTTTGAGGCATGAAGATAGGTTACTCCTCCTCCGGCAATCACACCTTCTTCAATCGCAGCTTTGGTTGCTTCTTTGGCATCGATGACGCGCTCTTTGAGCTCTTTCATCTCTACTTCAGAGGCAGCTCCTACTTTGATGACAGCTACTCCACCCGTGAGTTTAGCGAGTCTTTCTTCCAGTTTCTCTTGGTCAAACGCTGAAGTGGTTTTGTCGATTTCTTTGCGGATCTGAGACACTCTAGCTTCAATATCTTGCTTCTTGCCTTTGCCACCCACAATTGTGGTCATATCTTTGGTAGAAGTGACGGAATTGGCTCGTCCACAGTCAGTTGGCTCGACAGAATCAAGCTTGCGTCCTGTATCAGTGGAAATAAACTGTCCACCAGTGAGCGCGGCAATATCCTGAAGCATTTCCTTGCGTCTGTCTCCAAATCCTGGAGCTTTGATTGCCAGGATATTAAATACTCCTCGCATCTTGTTCACAACTAATGTTGCCAAGGCTTCACCATCAACATCATCTGCGATGATTACGAGAGTTTTACTGAGCTTCATGAGTTTTTCCAGGAAAGGAAGCATATCTTGGATGGAGCTGATTTTTTGATCAGTGATCAAGATATATGGATCTTCAAGAACAGCTTCCATACTGTCTGTGTTTGTCACAAAGTATGACGAAGCATATCCACGATCAAATGCCATTCCTTCTGTGTGATCAATCTCAATTTCCGTACTCTTTCCTTCTTCGACGGTGACAACACCATCTTTGCCGACAAGTTTGATTGCTTGGGCGATCTTTTCACCAATCAATGGGTTTTGGGCTGAGATTGTGGCTACTTTTACCCAGTCATCTGGTTTTACTGGTTTGGCAAGCAAACTGATTTGATCCACAACAGCAACGACAGCGCGATCGATACCTTTTTTCAGCATCATTGGATTTGCACCTGCTGCGATGTTTCTCATACCCATAGACGTAATCTGATGAGCCAAAAGTGTTGCTGTGGTGGTTCCATCTCCAGCGGCATCGTTGGTCTTACTTGCAGCTTCTTTGACGAGCTGTGCACCCATGTTCTCAAATGGATCAGGAAGTGAAATTTCTTTGGCGACACTGACTCCATCATGGACGACCGTTGGTGCTCCCCATGATTTATCGATCGCGACATTGCCTCCACGAGGGCCAAGTGTCGTGACGACAGCTTGGGAAAGCTTTGCTATTCCAGCAAGCATTTTTTGCTGAGCATCATCATTAAAAATAATCTGTTTTGCAGCCATACAAACTCCTTATTCTGTTGAATATTGATTACTGGATATTGGTTATTTGCTGTCTATAACAGCGAGGACATCTTCAAACTTAAAGAATTGGTATTCTGTCTCACCAATTTTGAATTCATTTCCACCCCATTTTTTATAGATCACCATCTGGCCTTTTTTGACAGGTGAAACTACTTTGTTTCCTTTTTCATCTGTGGTGTCTGCTCCTACTGAGACGATCGTCCCGTGCTGAGCCTTCTCATCATGAGAGTCAGGAAGATAGATACCCGTGACTGTTTGCTTCTGAGCTTTGGCTGGTTCGACCAGGACATAGCCAGGCATGGGTTTGATAGAAGATAAAGAAAGAGAAGATGCGGCCATAGGATAACCTCCTTGTACATGTAGTTTTGGTATTGTATACGAAATTTTTACGAAGAGAATGCGGAATCATCCCACATTCCTGCCTGATTTATCACTCAAACAGCACAACTGCTATTTTTAGCAAGGAAATTTTTTTTGTCAATACCTTCATGCAAGTGCTAAGACGAAGAATGCACAATTGTCTCTGTTTTGGGAATCACAACACCTTCAGCAGCAATCAAGGGCTTTGCTACTTCTTCGCCCTCTTTTTTCACTCGCACCTGAGACAATAGCACACCTTCACAGTTTAAGCCCTTGTCATGGAAATACGAATTGATCTCTTCCTTAAGGGCATTTTCAATTGTGGTTCGATTGGATTTGATTTCTTGTGTGGTCAGCGAGGCAAAAACGGCAGCCATACGACTACGTGAAGTTGGCCGAACCAACTTACTCACCATATTTTCACCAATGTTCTCCCACAACTCTGGAGCATTCTTTCGATCAATACGAAAAAGCACAGACGCTTCAATCTCTAACTCATGGCCATCTTTACTCGTTGTCACGATTGGCTCATCCATGAGTGATTCTTTGTTGGTGTGATCAACTGTCACACCTCTGCGAATGGTGTATTCAAGAATTTGTGCATTAAAAAGCTTGGCAATCTGCCAAAATGGGATTTTTAGGTGAAGACCTGGTCCCCAAACTCTTGGAAGAACTCCGCGTCCACGATCGTAGACACATGCTACATGCCCTGGTGGGACGGAGATAAAAAAGCCTCCAACAACTTCATCAACTAAAAAAGACACAACAAGACGATCGAATTCCATAGGGTATTATTCTACTCTATTCTACTAGTGAAAGTCACTATAGCAGACAATGATCAGTGGCTGGCACTTTCCGAAGGTGTTGTTGCGACGACTTCTGCAACTGGTTTTGGAGCTGGAAACATCTCAATAAACTTACGTCTCACCGCCTTCAAAATCATATAGAGAGCAGAAAACAAAAGTGCCGTAATAATAAAGAGTTTCTTTCCAGCTGGCAGGAACATAAAGATTAAAAACGACACAATCGGGAGGAAAAATTGAAGAGAGCGTACACGTGAGCGGGTTTCCCATGCGTATGAACTTTTTGTATTTGTCATTGGATTATACGAAGTAGTTGGTCTCTCCATTGATAAGATATTGCGAAATGGTGATGTGTATTCTGCAATCACCTCAACGAGCAGAATACACAGTGACTGAATGATGTTGAGCCAAACATTTGGATGGGTCAAATCAAACTTCCCTAAAAACACTAAGTTATAGGGAATGTCTGGATGTGGGACGAATGGATACAATAGATGCAAGTCTTCTCCTCCCAGTCCTCGCGAGAATAGACGAATAAGCATGAGTACGATTGAGACATCAATGACCAGTTCAAAAAATTCTGAGACAAGGACTCTTGGTTTTGCTCGCATGAGCAACTTCAATTCACGATTGAGTTCAACTGGATTATTTCGATATTTTTCCTGAATTTCTTTTGCTTTCTTACTGATTTCATCTCGCTCATGTTCACTTCGATCAGATGCAATGGTGATGGGGAGCATGAGTACACGAAGAAGTATCGTCATCAGGATCACCGCAATCCCCATGTCTGGTTTTATCCCTGGGAGTTGCCCCAATAACCAGTAGAAAAAAACCAAAACGTTCAAGAATGGTTGGTAAATAATAGCGGTAAAAAGTTCTTGCATAGTATAGTCTCAAGCGTAACGCTAGAGTGGGATTATAGCAAGTAAAAAGAGTTTATAGATTAGTGAGATTAGTGGATTAGTGGACTAGAAAGAAAATGCAAAAAACTCACTTACTCGTCCAACGAGCCTACTAACCCTACGGTGTTCCCTCGTACTACGATCAATCCATCAATGACCAACTGTTCGATGAGAGATCCAAATCGCTTCCGATCTTCCAAATGATGATCATTGTGTATATACGTGTGAAGTTCTTCCATTGATCGTTTTCCCTCTCGTAAAAAATCAATAATACGCCCACGAAAGTATCGATCCGTTTCTTCAAATTTTTTTCCTTTGTCCTTTTTTGATTCTTTTTTGAGTTTTGGTTGAACATCCAACCACTGCGAAAAATCCTCAAAGCCTTGTGCTTTCGCAAGCTTATTTGCACGACAAATTCGTGAAAGTGGACAGACAGAACATTTCGGTTTTCGTGACGTGCATATGGATGAGCCAAAGTCCATCAATGCCTGATGCCATACATCTGCTTTTCCGTTTGGAATTGATTGCTCTGCCAATTCACGCATTTGAGGATCAATCGGATTACGTACTTGCAGCTCCAAAGCCTGCACCCTTCCGATCACTCTCGCCACGTTCACGTCCACGACAGGTTCTTGTTTGCCAAATGCAAACACACGAAGTGCTGAGATCATGTATGAACCAAAACCTGGAAGAGAAGACAGTGTTTTTAAGTCCGATGGGAAGGCTCCATCATACGAATGAACAACGATCTTTGCAGTTTCCAACAAATGCTTTGCGCGCCGGTTGTATCCCAGTCCTTTCCACTCAACCAAAACATCGGATAAAGGTGCGTCAGCAAGCGCTTGAATGGTTGGCCATTTGAGTAAGAATCCTTCAAGTTTCGGTGTCACCCGAGTCACTTGCGTTTGCTGAAGCATGAGCTCTGATACAAGTATCCTATACGGATCACGTAAGTTCCTGATACCTTGACTCTTCCCCCTGAACTCTAGTTTCCTCCACGGCAAATCACGCTTGTTTTTCTCATACCAAGAAAGCAAAAACTCCTGGAATACATGCAGAGGAAAATGCGAAAACATAGAAGATAATTATGCGACAAGCCTACTACTTCGAAGTATTCTTGTCAGCTCTTCAAGTCTCTTCACTGCTGTAGTCTTCAAAAATTCTTCCCATTGATCTGGAGCCAATTTTTCAATTTCTTGCCACACAGCTCTTCCAGCGGCATATCCCTTTGACCCACCTCGAACACTAGTCTGCAAGTATGTACAAAACTGTTCAAAGGCTGCACCTCGTGAGAGCAAGACCCAGTTCTTATGAAAGCTGGTAACTTTCGTACATGCATCTAGATTCCCTGGATACTGAATTTTCAAAATATCGCAGTATGGGGCAAATTCCTGACAGACAGACAGATGTGTCGATACCCAGTCGCTATCGCCTTCTCCAAGCCACAACGGTGTATCCAAGAGAGGATACATGACGGGCTCAAGTAAAAAGATCACACCCTCATTTCTACATTCCTCGTAGACACGTTTTACCAATTCAAGTTTTTCCCCCGCTGTGCTACTTTTTGGATTGTAGTACACAAGCAATTTTGCTCCTGCATTTCGCAGTTTTATCATCGGAACACCCCACTGCTCTTTCAATTTTGTAACCGCATCATGATCGCCTGAATACCCTGACTCCTCAAGTGACAAAAAAAGGCCAGCGCGACCATCTTTTTCATCAAGGGTTTTGATACCATACTCAGGGTCGGTCAACACAGCTGAGACATGAGGACTTAAAATCCGCATAAACATCTGCTTAAGGGACAAAAAGGTATCGGAATCTGTTGTGATTTGAAGGTCTAATTTCAGTGCTTCCGCAAGTGATGCGCGGTGATCAAAGGGAGCGATCGTAAAGTATCCATCTGTTGTTTGAAAATCTGAAAGTTGCATATGTTATGGCGTTTCTATCTACTGTTGTAGGTATAGTCGATTACGAGAGTTTTTTTCGAACGAGATCCGAAACCATTTTCCCATCAGCTTTTCCCTTTACTTTCCCCATTACTTCTTTCATCACCATTCCCATGTTTTCTTTTCCAAGAGTGGAGACAACCTCGTCAACAATTTTTTCTACCTCTTCACTTGAAAGCTGAGCGGGCAGAAGAGCCATAATTACCAATAGCTTCTGCTCTTCCTCTGCAACGATTTGATCACGTCCCGATTTTGTAAACATCTCTATCGCATCTTTTCTCTTTTTCACTTCACGAGAAAGAACCTCAATAGCCTCTTCATCTGTGAGGTCTGCTTTTTTATCGATCTCCACATAGCGAATCTGCGAGAGTACAAACCGAAGTGTTTCAAGCTTCATTGCATCTTTTGCTCGCATCGCATCCTTGAGTTGGTCTTGAATTGTTTGTTTTACCATACAAAATAGTGCTCCTTTTTTCTTTATCCTACCATATTCTGCATGGCTTTCTTGTGGAACAAACGACTTAGCAGTCTCCAATTTTGACTGCTTGACACCATTTGGCACTCATGATATTTTATTGCTAATTCAACCGGTCGTCCCAGAATGATTTCTGCGTACAGGAGTGGATATCACTAAAATCTGGGATGAGCCTTGTTGAAGACTATCTATCTATTTTTATAAGGAGGATCGTATGTCATATCTTATTCCCCGTTCTTTTCTCTCAATGCCTACTCTTATGGATGAGAATGATGACTGGACGTTTTTAAGCAACATGCCATCAGGGCTCTCTGTGGCAGAAGATGAAAAAAATGTCTATATAGAAGCTTCTGTTCCAGGCATTGATCCAAAAGATATTGATATTACCTTTGAGAAAGGTGTTGTTCGCATCGTAGCGGAAAGCAAGAAAGAGGAGAAAGAAGGAAAAAAATACTTCCGTCGCTCTCAGACTGCATTCTCGTACCAGTTCTCTATCCCCACTGATGTTGATGCATCAAGTGACCCTTCAACCAAGGTGGAGCACGGTATTTTGCATCTTACTTTTGCAAAGTCAGCAAAAGCCCAACCACGAAAAATTAAGGTGTCGTAATAGTTTTTTCGAAACCAAACAAAAAGCCCCCCGTTTAGAGCGGAGGGCTTTTTTTATTTCAATTTTAGTGTTACCTGGTTACACTGATAGCGGCTCCAAGTTCAGCAGCTGGTGCTGTAACGGTGATTCGGTTATCAGATGCACTTCGAACAATCGTGTATCCTGTCGCATACGTTCCTGAACAGGTTGCGATTGGTGTTCCGTTATTGGTCAATGGATCAACTGGGAGTGCAGCGATGTATGTTGGAACCAATGCTGCACAGATATTGGCTGCTGCATCGGTGATTGCTTGCGAGGATGTTGTAATACCTGTTGGCAATGTTCCTCTGTTGTCTGCTGCGTATTGTGTGACTGCATTCAAAATGGCAGATACATCACTTGATCGCTTTGTGTTATTTGCTTGTGAGAATTGGCGTGCTGGGTTGATCGCAACCAAAACGATTGCCAAAAGCACAGCCAATACACCGATCACAACCAACAGTTCGATCAATGTAAAACCCTTGCGGGAAATGAGAGAAAAAGAATTATGTGTTTTCATATATATTCAGCGTAGTCTGAAAAAAAACCGTTGTCAACACCCCTCTTTATTGTGTTGGATTTGTAATAATAATTGACACGTCCACCTCAAGATCAGATGTTTCCTGTGTGGTAATTGTCGGGAGAATACTTTTTGCAATATCAAGGATCTGTAATCGAATGGCGGCTGGGAGTGTCGCGGAATACAACATGAGTGGTCGTTCTACCGTGATTTCTGTTCGCACCACAGAACTAATGTCTTCAAAATTTGATTGCGCAAGTTTTGCTGAAAGCGCAGAAGAGACACTTGCGGACTGACCTGTTGAGATGAGTTCAATACGTGCCGTTTTTGGTGCATTTGTTTGTGTCTCTGCTGGCACTACCGGTAACAATGTGGCGGCTGCCGAGGCAGCTGAAGGCGTCGCTACAACTTCCCCCGATGGTGGAGCAATAGGCGTTTTCTTCACAGATGTTGCCTGCCGTCGCAAAATAAATCCTGTGACACCAAAAACGAGTACTAAGAAAATGATAAAGGCAGCAATTACTGCCCCTGAATAGTGTGAGGAAATATACTCTTCCTGTTGTTGGAGTGTTTTTATCTGCACGGCACTTGCGACTAAGGTATGTTCTTTGAGCGAATCAAACTTTGAAAGAAGTACCGCAACAGTTGCCTGATCCAGTGTCCCGCGAGTGGAATAGAGAGACAGTACATATTGCGGAATGATACCTGCAACCTGCGAGTCTGTTCGCATAAATGCCTGTCTCAACGTATCAAAAAAATCTCGATTCGCAGAAATAAACAATAATCCTTCTGGAATTTTGAATTCTTTTGTAGCGACTCTTTCAAAAGGCACAGAGTGAGAAATTTTCTTAATCTCTTCTGAAATTTTTTCTTGTGATACCAGTAGTATTTTCTTTTCAAAATACAGCGTCGAAGAAAGAACAAACAAAAAAATCGAACCTTTGAGTTTTTGAGCTTCAACAACATCACAGACAGATTTCAGCAGTGATTCACTGTCAACTATTTCCATGTTTTTTATGCACCCAGCTGGAAGTGCGACATTGATTCCTCCGAGTGCATTTTGGGAGAACAAGGTAAGTTTCGTAGGATCTATAAATACAATAACTGGTAATGGGGCAATTTGTTTTGTCATACACGCGTGTAGTTCTAGAATACATCATTCCACGACACAATGCTTAAGATTCCATTTGTATATGAGGCAGTCACCGCAACAGTGTGTTTGAAATTTCCAACGGTACCCACTGAGGTAATTGTCTTGGTCGTCGTCCCTGTTACCGTGACCACCGCTGTCCCCTCTGTGCTCGTGAGTGTTTCTCCAACGTACGAAGGATCCCGAAGCAGTCGCAGTAGCGCATTCTCCATGCCACTTTCTGCCACGTTACGAGCAAGTAAGGAAATTTGCATATTACTTGCGTTTGTAATTGAGTACGCTGAAAGCGTTGCTGCTGCCAACGAGACTGACAGAGCAACTGTGACAAAGACAAGTAGGATCACGAGTGCATGACCAGACTGATTGTCACGATACCTTTTTTTCATGTTTATCTACATCCGAGTGTAAATGCGTACGTCCGTGTCTCTGCGGTCTGACCACGTACAATCGATGTACTCGAGCTGTCATATGACACTTGAACGGTATCGGTTGCAACCCCATTGCCAATGCGGGTAAACGAAAGATTGGAGATCGCTGTCGAGGGACTATTGAGTTGCTCTAAAGCTCCTCCAACTGTAATAGTAAGATTGCTTCCTTGCAGCGCATAGTCATATGTCGCTCCTGCAATCGTGAGACGCAGTGTTGCCTCGCTAACACCAGTCGTCGCCGGGAGCACAAGTGCTGTCGCACGGCGAAAATCGTAGGTCATCCGATTCTTGATAAACTCTCCATCAGTTATGACAGCGGAGACTGCCGTAGACTCGACCCGTACGTCTAGTGTTGCCGTAATAAGATCTGTTAACACCAAAAGGAAAATAGAAACAAGTCCCATATACAAAAGCATCTCAACCAATGTGAATCCCTTCTTTGAGGAAAAAGAGAAACGCGTCAGTGACGAATGAATGGTATTTTTTTTTGCTGTATCACGATGCATACGAATAGATTCCAGGTGTGTAGTTTCCTTATGGTGAATAGTTCACCGTCATATCTGACAAGGTCGGTGATGTGTTGTAGTTAGTCGTCGAAAAAAATGCTTTGTAGCGCATACATCGACCTGGATTTTCATAACCAGCTCCATCATTGTTTAGGAACAATGCGCTCGAAGTTGCAGTGTAGTAACTTGTCGGGCTCCCATCGGGACCAGTGTAGGAAAATGCGACACCTGAACACGAACCGCTCACGGGGTCTGCGACCGCAAACTGATATTTCAATTCTGTGTTTGCAGGTACATTTGATGATGCAGAGTACCGATTGAAAGCGGTTTGATATCCTGCATCAAACGTTGCTGACTCATAGCTTCCTGCCTCTTGGAAGTTTCCATCCGGACCACCTTGGATAATTTTGAGCTCCGAGGCTCCATCCCCCGTAATAATATATGAGTATGCGTCACCATCGAGCTCTTTGACGGAAGCGATTCCATAAATCCCTTGATCGACATTCATTCCACCACATTTTGTTGGGGTTCCTTCATTCGCAAGATCAAGCACCTGATACTCCTCCGAATTCTCACCTCCGATAGCATCAACGCCTACGACGATTGCCCTATTCTCAGCAAGAGAAACGACGACGGACTGTCTTGGATCCATCCCACCTGCTTCATAGCCTCCACCATTTGTGCATGGAGGATTTGAGGCATAGCCACCAACCAATGACAAACTTGATTTATTGGATGTATTGATCGTGAAGAACTCTTTGAAACTTGTATCGTTCACCGATGATATATATGCTCGTGATCCATCAGGTTTTACGTAAACTGCTTGACCAGATTCAAGCGCGCTACAGTTATTTGGCTCGATATTAATAGTTCCTAATACACGCCACTGAGTATATACATTATGATTCGTGACTTTATTTATTTTAATTTCTTCTGGAGTGCTTCCCTGCACAGCCACCAAAACATACGTAATTTAACCGACGGTGCGGACGTAAATGTCTCCAGCTGTGTCACCGCTATTTGCAAACGAAATTCGTGATCCTATCTGAGACCTGGAACCAGTTTTACTGGCAAGGTCAAAAACATACAAATACTGCCCTGATGTCATGTATCCTCTATTGTTATGAACAAAAACTGTGTCCGCATCTGTCGAACTGCCTGGTGTATTAAAATATCCTGACTGTGTATAGATTTTATTCACCGGATCATCCATTGCATTGAGGTCGATAATAACAATCTCTCGAGAGTTATCTGATGTCGCAAGATACGCCCAAGAACTTTCCCCAAAAACGGCATTGGATTTATATCCTTTGATACTACCTGCCAGTTGTGACGTAGGTGGATTTGTATTATTAACCACTACATGTGCAAATGACGTTTCTGAAGCTTGCGCAACCTGACCTGTGGAGGCATAGACATGGCCTTCTATTGCAGCAACCGCATTTGGAACCCCAGGCAGATCAAGGGAAGAAAGCGATAAATTCGGCTGACACCACTGTCCTCTATTGTTTGCTGAAAGTTGCAGTTGCCCACCGTTTGTTCCGTTGCTATCTACCTGTATTTTTGTTCCTCCATCAAAATCGGAAAGACTGGTTTGATCATACGTGAGGTTTTCTAAGTACCGTGTCAAAAAGAGAGAAGAGCTTACTGAGGATGCATATGGATTTGTCCAAGAGACGGTAATGACCGCTTGCTTTGTCGATGGATCGATCGTTCCACCACTGGTGACAATCACTCCGTTGTCATCGCGCATGACATCTGAAATCTCGACGCTACGTGTATAGCCTCCTGCAGATTGTGAACCAGATGCGAGCGTCCACTGACCATTGGCTATCACTGGATGATATGTGCCGTTGACCGCAAATGAAGTCCAACCACGCTCCCTGACACTACGAACTGACTCAGTTGTTTCCGTTAACCAAATACTTGCCTCACTGCGTGACTGTTCTTGTACTTTTCCTTGCCGTGATGTGACAAAACCTGTAAGAACAGCCGGTAAAACTAGAGCAGCAAGACCCACAGCAAGCAGAAGTTCTATGAGTGAAACTCCTCTTCTATCATGAATATATCTATTCATTCTACTGAGAGCCTGATGTAATCGTGCCATATTGATTGAGAGTGATTGTGAGTGTTTCATTACTACTCGTATTTAGTAGCGTAATCGTATTTTGTGCAGGATTAAACCCGGAAATTTCCCCACTGCCCTTGGTAAAAATGACAGTTGAACCTGGAAAAGTGGTGCTTTGTAATGTGACCGGAGATTCAAATGGTATGGTGACATTGTCACTATTTCCAGCACTGTATGTCGTTCCATGAAACAACACGTATGTATTCGTTCCTAGATATACTCCATATGAATCAATCGTACTCCTGCCTTGTGTGTCTCCACTCATAGCGCGAAATCGCTGTCGATTCAAATCCGCAATAAATGTTGAGGTCGTTGTCCGAAGATGTGACCTGCGCTGGAAATTTAAGATATTTGAAGACCCAAGGGCTAAAAGCACCGCAATAATTCCTCCCACAACAAGAACCTCAACCAACGTAAAGCCATTGGAAAAATCACGAATACTCTTTACTGTTGACATAAAATCTCTTGCACTTTCATAGTATTCATACTACACTCCCCACATGGCAAAAAGAATCCTGATTGTTGATGATGATGCGAGCGTACGTACACTTTTTCATGATACCTTGACGGAAGAGGGCTATGAAGTGGTAGTCGCACCAGACGGAGAGCAGGGTCTTAAATTCATACAAGAAGGTGGGTATGATCTTATTCTCCTGGATGTCATGATGCCAAAGATTGACGGCATCGGCATCCTTTCAGAGCTCAGCTGCAAACCTGCAAAAAACAAAAATGGGAAAATTATCCTCTTTACGAGCCTGCATGATGACCCAGCAGTCAAAGACGGTTTATCAAAAGGAGCTTCCGGATTTATCGTTAAAAGTGACTTCTCTCCAGAAGTGCTGATTGGTAAAATAAAGCAGTTGGTAGGGTAATTTTTTCAAAAACATAGATTGGAGGTGTGTATGTCTGATACATCCGGATCGAATCCAGAAGGAAATTCTCATATCCCCTCTGAAAAAAAGAGAGAATCTACTAGCACTACGCCCGAAGGTACTTCGGATAAACCAAAAAAGGAAGCCAGTCCCACCTACCAGGAAAGGAAACGACTCCTGGATGATATATATACAGATCAAGTAAACCGCGACTAGCTTATCTACCCCCAACTTGTCCAATAAGGCCATAAATTGGAGCAATAATTGCAAGCATCATGCCTCCAATACATACACCTACTAAGACAAGCATAATTGGCTCTAAAACGACAGTTATCGACTTGAGCGTATTCGTCACTTCATAGTCCAGATACTCTGCAACGTCCTGCATGGACTTATCAAGTGTCCCCGTTTTGTCTCCAACTTCGATCAGTTTTACCATAATCGATGGAATGTTTTTGTGTTTTCCCTTAAACCCTTCAGACAACTTTTTCCCAGAAGAAACCATTTCTTTTGCTTTGGTGATCAGGCTCTTTAATTCTGGCCGTACCACCACTTCTTGCGAAAGCTCAAGGGCATTGATGATTGGAAGTCCGGAGTTTAAAAGGAGAAACATGTTGTGGGAAAAACGTGTGAGGTCTATTTCCATGACGAGTTTTGAGATCAGAGGTAGGCGAAAAAATGGCCCCAAGATGAGCATCTTATTGCGTTTATAAATAAACACAATAGATCCGACTATTAGTCCTAGTATCAACAGAAATGGTACTGTGTTTTTTAGTAGCGCATTGGAAAGGAAGATAAGAATCTGCGTTGGTATTGGCAAAGGGACATTGAGGCGCAAAAACACAGACGAAATTTTAGGCACGACAACGACAAGCATGAGTAAAAGCATCCCCGCAAACACAAATAAAATAAGCACCGGATATGTAAGTGCGGATTTTATTTTATCGGTAAACTCCATTTGTTTTCGAATCGTGTCTTTCAAATCTCGAAGGATTGTGGTGAGTGTTCCCGCTTCTTCGGACGCTTTCAAAAGATTGATAGTGATTCCATCAAACACTCTGGGAAACTTGGAAAATGAAACGTGCACTTTCTCACCTTGAGTCAAATCATCACGTAGTGTTTCAAGGATTGTTTTGACATTTCCCTTTGAATCTTCCAATAGCGAATTCACTGCTTCCAAAATGGGAATCCCCGCATTGAGCATTGTAGAAAGATTGCTTACAAGTCCGATTTTCTCACCTGTTTTTACGGTGATTGATGAATACTTTGTTGCCATATACGAATTTTTCCGTTCTCATCAGTTTAGATGGATTCCGTCTTTGTCACACGTAAGACTTCTTCTATCGTGGTTAATCCTTTTGCTACTTTTTGTAGACCATCATCAAGCATGGTTGTCATTCCTTCTTCTATAGCTTTTTGCACGATCAAATCGGAACCTGCACGCTCATTGATGAGCGCACGAATCGATTTTGAAATCTCGAGCACTTCATACACACCGAGTCGTCCAACGTATCCACTCATATGACAGACCTTACAGCCTTTTCCTTTATACAAACGCACTTCCCTATCTTTTCCAACTGGTTTGTAGTGTTTGGCAATAATATCTTCAGGTAAATTTTTTGCGAGTTCTGCGATCGTGACTGTCTGAGAAATACGACAGGTATCACACACTTTTCGGACGAGCCTTTGCGCGATAATAAGATTCACAGTCGATGCCACCAAAAAAGGCTCAACTTTCATATCAATCATACGAGGAATTGCTGTAGCCGCATCGTTGGTATGGAGTGTTGAGAATACCAAGTGCCCTGTAAGGGCAGCATTGACGGCAATTCCTGCTGTCTCACCATCACGAATTTCACCCACAAAAATAATATTGGGATCTTGACGCAGTAGTGATCTCAAACCATTTGCAAATGTCAGATTTGTTTTGCTATTCACCTGAACCTGATTTGCTCCAGCGATATGATACTCAACAGGATCTTCAATAGACGTGAGATTTTTCTCACGAGTGTTAAGAACCTTTAACATTGAATAAATCGATGTTGTTTTTCCTGATCCCGTGGGTCCTGTTGAAAGAATCATTCCAAATGACTTTGCATATGCTCTGGTTACTTTTTCCAAATCCTTTTCATTCATCCCAAGATCTGCAAGCGAGAACTGTTGCGACGAGGAAGCAAGTAAGCGCATGACAATCTTCTCGCCTTCCACAATTGGAATGATAGAGACACGAACATCGATACGTTGCTCATCAAACTCCATCTTCATTTTTCCGTCTTGCGCGCTGAGGTGTTCATCCGTACGAAGGCTTGAAAGCACCTTAATGCGTGTCACCATACGATCATGCAGATACGTGGAGACAGTAAGCACTTCATGTAACACACCATCAATACGAAGACGCACAACGGATTGGTCTTCCTCTGGCTCCATATGAATATCTGATGCTTTCTCTTCATAGGCATACTCGACCAACGCGTCGACGATCTTTGCGACCGGTGGATCATCAACGCCGTCAACAACACCGAGTGTGTCTTCTTTGATCAGTCCATCAACAATTTTTTGGAGATCCTTTTTATAGATGGCAAATGTGCTATCGATATCTTTATCCGTCGCTACAAAAATTTGAACAGGAAGTCCAGTTTTTTTTGTCAGCATCTGCAAGGTTTCCGTTTGCATGGGAAAAGACATTGCGATATGAATTCCCTGATCATCAAGTGCAAACGCAATCATTTTTTCATCTCTGGCAATTCGCTCCGGGATTAAACGAAATACTTCTTCAGGGATATGAACATCTTTGAGTTTAATAAAAGAAAGAGAGTATGTTTTTGCAATCGCTTGGCCAAGTTCCTCATCCGTTAACAGTTTTTTTTCGACTGCGAGAAGCTCAACTGACTTTCCGCTCGTTTGTGACTCGGCTACAAGCTTCTCAAGTGTTGCCTTATCGAGCTGGCCAGTGGCCAGAAGAATTTGACTAAGATGTTGCAGTGGAAACGACATAAATTAATAGTATCACGTGTACATCTAGATCGGTACGTCCTTCCTATGTACAATACGTACATGTTCACCACAAAACCAACAGCAATCCCTGACGTACTGGAATTAATACCTACGACTTTTCCTGATGAACGAGGATATTTTTTTGAAAGCTACAACCAACAAGAGTTTGAACGCTGTGGGATCTCTGTAGCCTTTGTTCAGGATAATGTCAGTAACTCAAAGAAAGGTGTACTTCGAGGCTTACATTTTCAAACTGGAGAGTTTGCCCAGGACAAACTGGTGAGCGTGGCTACAGGAAAAGTATTTGATGTTGTTGTTGATATCAGAAAAGAGTCTCCTACTTATGGAAAATGGGTTGGCGTGACATTAGATGAGGCCTCGCACAACATGCTCTTTATCCCCAAAGGGTGTGCGCATGGATTTTATGTTCTCTCAGAGCAAGCAAAATTCTACTATAAATGTTCAAACTTCTATAACAAAGAAGCAAGCAGCGGCATACGTTTCGATGATCCAACCCTTGCTATCCAGTGGCCACTTGAAGGAGAGCCGATAGTGTCAGAGCAAGACAAAAATCTCCCTTTGTTTACGGTGACTTCATAAGCGAGACACAGATTATTCCTCACGGGATTTTTGCAACTTAAGTGCGTAACTCCCTAAAATAGGGTATACTATCCCTTCTATGTCACGACCAGCTGTTATTTCGCAAAAAATCCATCATCTGCTTGAAAAAAAGCACTTTCTTTCTGCCTCTCAAATCCTCCAAGAAATAGAAAAAGTAACTGCAGTCAATAAAACCTCTATCTATCGAGCGTTGGAAAAGCTGTCAGCAGATGGAATATTGTGTAAACAGACGCTTGCGAGTGATGACATCGTGTACGAGCTGCGCGGAGACCATCATGATCATCTGGTGTGTGAGACATGTGGAAATGTCGAAGCTATCGAATGTCGTACAGTGGTACCAAAAAAAACCTCGGGATTCTCTATACAACACCATCACACAACGTTCTACGGTGTATGCAAAACTTGTGCAAAGTAAGCTATGCTAGTGAGATGAAACGACTATTTATCAGCCTTTGTGTTTTTGTATTTTTCTTCCTTTTTGCCCTGCCATCTCCTACCCAAGCCACCACTGATCTCTACACCCGGGCAACGATCACAGAAATACTTTCAGAGACAGAACTTCAGTCAGATCAAAATCCCCAGTACATTCAGACGCTTGAAGCACAGCGTACTGACAACAAGGAAAAAGTAGTCATTCAGGCAGGAAGTGAGTATCAGCCTTTGGAAGCAACTAAAAGAATGCGTGTTGGTCAGACCGTCATTATAAGCAGTCAAGAAAAAGCACCTGGAGAGAAGGAATGGGTTCTTATTGATCACGGATATCGTCTTCCCGTTCTTGCTGCCCTACTCATGCTTTTTTGTCTACTTGTCTTTGCAATTGCAAGATTGCAAGGGTTGCTGTCGATTATCGGAATGTTTCTCTCTTTTCTTATCTTAACGTCTTTTATCATTCCGCAAATACTCTCAGGAGCAAACCCCGTCATTATTAGCTTACTGAGTGCGTTCATTATTGGGGCTGGATCGATGTACTTATCACACGGAATCAATCTAAAATCGCACATCGCATTTGCATCTATACTGACAACCCTGGGAATCGTCTCTATTCTTTCATTTATCGTGCTACATCTTGCGCACATGTCGGGAGCAGGAAGTGAAGATGCAATTTTCCTATTGGTCGAACCCAGTATCAAAGTAAACTTACAGGGACTGCTTTTAGCAGGTATCGTTCTTGGAACACTGGGAATTTTAGATGATATTTGTATCGCACAAGTTGCGGTCATCAAAGAGCTGATCCATGCGAAACCACACATCACTTTTTCAGAATTACTTTCAAGAGGACTGACGGTTGGGAAAGACCACATCGCTTCACTTGTAAACACGCTTATCCTGGCGTATGCAGGTGCAAGCCTTCCGCTCTTTCTCCTCTTCACCCTCTACAATACCCAACCTTGGTGGGTGGTCTTAAATAGTGAAATGATTGCTGAAGAGATTGTACGAACACTTACAGGGTCAATTGGATTGGTGTTAGCAGTACCACTCACAACAATTCTAGCTTCTCTAATTTTGCTTCAGAAAAAACAAAAAAAGTTATAGTGCGGCCTAGTTTTTTAAGATAAATAATCGTCTTACTTCATTTGTTACCGGATTTGTTAGAGAAATTGGTTCTTCACTAGCTATGCTTTTGCTTGCTAAAAAAGATGCAACCTCAAGTTCTCTTTCCACTGAAACAGAAATACCTTGGACTCGATTCTTACTGACAATAAACTCTCCCCACTGTGCGCCATACGACCTGAGCACAGAACAAACTTCTTCTGTAAGTCGATCTGACACACCTTGAATACCTTGAAGTTGGTTCTCCCAATGGGTAGCATTTTCTCCATAGGAAATCATGTATAACTTCTTTACTGCGTTATGAGCTCTTTCCATGTTCATATTTTCCCTTTCAAAAATAAAAAAGCCCCTATTGATATAGGCGCTCGTGGGCTTTACTCGCGGGCGTCGAAAAGATACGAATCCCAAAATCTGGGATTCTGGTGTAAATAAAATTCTTTTATAAAACAACTATTCCTTAATCATGCCTTGAACAGCACCAAGGTAGGACTTCATTTCTTCTTCTACTTTCTGCCAATCTCCTTTTGATTCTCGGATAGCATTAAATAAAAGTTCCATGTCTACTAAAAGTTGATCATCAAATACGATCATGCGTTGCTTACTCATAGGTGCTCCCTTGTCTCCGCGAAGGCGGAGATCTTATCTATAGTTAGAGTACTTTTAATGGATCCTCGACACTTGAAATTGCATTTCAGGTTCGAGGATAACGTTGCCTGCGGCTGACGTTATTTATATCCCACTGGTACTTCAGTTGGGGTAAGTGACAAACTCATTCGTCGTGCTTGAGGATCGACACTCTCGACAGTAACACTCACTTCTTCACCAACTCGTGGCATCTCCATATTTACTATTTTACTGATATGCACAAGACCATCAATACCTGCTTCAATATGCACAAAGATTCCAAACTGGGCAACGCGCGAAACCATACCCGAAACGACTGTCCCCTCTGGATACTTCTCTTTGGCAGTTGACCAAGGATCAGTTGCTGTTTGCTTGATAGATAGTGTTAATTTTCCCGCTGCTTGATCGATAGCAAGCACTTTTACTTGTACAGTGTCACCAGTCTTTACATATTTATTTGGATCTTCCACTTTTTCCCAAGAAATTTCACTGATATGCACAAGACCTTCAATGTGTCCTGCTGCTCCATCGGTCATTGGGACGTTGAGTGTAACGAATGCTCCAAAAGGAAGGATTCCTGAAACCACACCTTCATATGCCTCACCAATTTTTACTGCATCCAAGGCCGCAGTCTTTTGTTTGATGAGTTCTTCTTCAGAGACATGTCTCTCAGAGAAAATTAAACGATTTTTTTCTCTTTCAACTTCAATAACTTTTGCTTTGATATTTTTATTTAAGAGTGATTCAAGATTTCCAATCACTGACTTTCCAAATTGAGATGTTGGGATAAATCCGCGAATTCCTTCGTAGGAAACAATCATTCCACCTTTGTTGAGTTCAAGTCCGCGAACCGAGACCACTTGTCCTGATTCCATACTTGCCTTAAATGCGTCCCATTTTTGATCCAAGGCTGCTTTTTTGAACGAAAGCAAAATCTGTCCGCGATCATTTTCAGCTGACACGACGTATGCTTTTACCGTATCACCAATATGAAGGTCAGTGATGAAGTCACTCGCTGCTTCAAATTCTTTTTCAGCAATAACTCCTTCTGTCTTTCCACCGACATCGACCTGTACGAGTTTTCTTGTTACAAGAGTCACAATTCCTTCGACAACATCACCTTTTTTAGGCGACTTCAAAGCCACTCCTGTATTTGCAAGGAGTTCTTCCATCGTTTTTGCTTTTGATGAAGGTTTTGCTGTTTTTTTACTTAGAGCTTGAGAATCTGGTTTCTTTTCTTCTGTAGGAGTTTCCTCTGTGTTCATTTGTGTTGGTTGAACTTCCAGGTCTGTAGTATTTTCTACACTTTCATTTTGAATTTTTTTCTTCGCCATACGAATAAAATTCCCCTTTCTTATTGGTAAAGCTATTGTACCAGAGAAAGAATAGAAGAACCAGTGGGAAGGAGCTCAGGTATCAAAAGGAACGAAATACTTTAGTATGCCTTCACAGGAGCAGTCGCTTTTGGTGCGGCCATATTCTTTTCACCTGTTCCGGGTGCATACAGAATAGAGCGTTGCATCTGTGTAGTTGCGTACCGTTCAAACTCTGCAGATTGTTTCTTATACATCAAAACAATAAAAAGAGCAGAAAGAACAAAAAACAAGGAAAGAAAGAGTAATGTTGTGTCCGAGAGAGAGTGCTTTCGTGCAGGAGCGCTATGGGAAACTGGTGCAGTTGACTTACGAACTGATTTCGATCGTGAAGTTGACTTTGTTTTTTTGGCGACTTTTTTCATAGGAACTCCTTTTTTTCTACATATTCAGTGTAGTCAGAAGTGAAGGAGTATGTCAATGCGAAAAGAAAAATAGTATAGTTTTTTTGCACAAAAAAAACCCTCTGTTTTGGCCTTGACCTATTTTCGCATCCAGTTGCCCGGAAACTATCGTCAGCGCTGATGCGTTTGATGACTCTGTTCGGAATGGGAAGAGATCGTTCCACATCGCTCTAAAGACCAAAACAAAAGGTTCTTTCGTTTTCTTACCCTCCTTCATACTACTGCTTTGTGAAGTCGACTTATTCAGTCGGTTCACAAGCCGATTATTTCGGCAGGGTTTCGTTCGTAAACCATTGGTTTACTCCCTTAAAAGTGAAGAGTTTTTGTAGTGTCATACATCAATTCTGATTCGTATGGATCCCCACTTTCATGGGGATAAAATATCATTTCTTAGTCAAACAATAAAAAGTGTTCAATTGATCATTAGTACAACTAGGCTAAACCTGTTACCAAGCTTACACCGGTTGCCTATCAACCTGCTCATCTCGCAGGAGTCTAAATAGAGATTCCTAATCTTGGGGACGGCTTCCCGCTTAGATGCTTTCAGCGGTTATCCAACAGCAATGTAGCTACCCTGCGCTGCGCCTGACGGCGACAACAGGAACACTAGGGATTGCCTCAC